>CAUABN010000310.1:0-2507 GCA_958427275.1 uncultured Anaerotruncus sp. | reverse complement strand
CGTATAAGGTACGGCACCGCAAAGCATCACCATTGACAATACCACCGATATGATCTTTTTCATTTCACACACGCCTTTCATGATATTCCGCGTACCGGGTCAGTCCTTGTAAACCGAACGGACCCACTTGCCATCCACGAAGTCGTATCTGAAAATACGCGCCGTAGCATTTTCGCGCACACTTCTTGTCGGCTGACCGTCAATAAAGACTATCGCGGCGCCGTTGTCCATCGCAAAGCCGAGCTTGTATTTCGGATTCTTTTCGTTCATTATGGCAGCGTTGAACCCCGCCCACTTGTCGCTGTTGCCGAAGTGGGGACCGTAATAGATGTGGATAAGGTCAAGCCCCGGGAAGAACTTGTATATCGAATCGGGCACCGAGTAATAGTCGTTCCAGCCCATGTAGGTCCAGCACATTCCTCCCGCGCTTCCTCCGCAGCAGATAACGCCACGGTTATACGCTTCGGCAAGGTATTCATCAACCTTGAATTTCTTCCACACCATATCCATGTATTCGCTCTGACCGCCGCCGACGCAGATTATATCCGCGTTCACGATCTTGTCGCGCAGCTCGGCGGGATCATACAGTTTGGTAACAAGCGTGATCGCCTCAACATTTTTTGTATACCGCAAGAATGTATTGACATACGCCTCAACATTGCTGACGGCATCCTTGCCTGCGGTGCAGAGAAGCACCACCTTGGGATTTTTCTTTTCCGCGAGCTTTATTATTTCCGAATATATCTTTGTGGATGCCCCGCCGCCGGCGATGACAGCCTTTTTGACCACGGGAACAGGCGGCGCTTCCGTTTCCTCCGGCGTTGTGGGCTGAAGCTCCGCGGTCGTATCCGCAGATGTTGCGGGCGCCGTCCCGGACTGCCCGGTCTCACCTGTCGTAACTTCTCCCTCTCCGCGCTTGCAGGCGGCAAGGCATACGCACACGCAAACGGCGATTCCGACAAGTACCGCCGCTGTTATCCTGAATGATATCTTCATTGCTGTGATTCCTTTCTGTTCCCCGCCGCACCGACCGTTTCGGCGTCCGGGGCGCCGCTCCCCGCCGGATCGGACGGGGAAACGACGGAAAAATTGTTTTTCCATGTTGAGAGCACGACATTGCTCCTTGTAAGCGACACACCCGGAGCGCACTTTATGTCGTTGAGCACCCGCTGGAGGGATGAGCTGCTCTTGGTGACTATCTTGAGAAAAAAGTCGTAGTCACCGGTTATGTAATGCACATCGGATATCTCCGGATGCGCCCGCATATGCCGTATGAACTCATCGTTATACTTGGGATGCTCAACGCGCACATACGTAAGTGCGGTGATATCCATCCCTATCTTTTCATAGTCGATCACGGCGGTGTACTGCTTTATCACACCGCTGTTTTCGAGCTTTCTGATGCGCTCGATCACCGATGTCTCGGAAAGATGTATTTCCTTTGCTATATGCGTGATCTTTGTGCGTGCATTCAGTTTCAGTATCGTTAGTATCTTCTCGTCAATACTGTCCATTGGTGCTCTCCGACAGGATGATCCCTCTTATAGTTCGCGGGCGTATTTTTTCTTTCCCGTTATTACCGCGCATGCCGCCGAAACGACAGCCGCGATCAGCCAGAGGGCGGCATTGTCGCCGGTAGAGGGCGCGGGATCATCGGGCTTTACGGGAGCACTCCCGTTGGTATACTTACCATCAAGCAGCTTAACCGACATGTGACCGTTCTTTTCCATCGTGGGAGCCGCATCGGTCCCGATCGTCTGGAAGAATTTCTCCGAGCCGAGAGCGGCATTCATGTCATATGCCAGCTTGCCGGATCTTACATCGTCGGGGGTAAGGTTCGCGGCAAGGTCGGAATATCCGCCCTTTTCATATCTTTCGGCATCGGCACAACCGGCAAGATAAAAGTTACCGGAAATATTGCCGTCCGCCATTGCCTCGCCGTACTTGCACCAGAAGTACACGCAGGACTTCATGGAGCTGTCGGTGGTCTTTACCGTGCCGGTGACAAAGCAGTTCTTTATCTCAGCCGCCGACGTTCCGTTGAAATAGCCGATAAGTCCAGCCGCCTCACAGCCGCCGGTGACATTACCGGTATTGTAGCAGCCGTTCAGCTTGGGAGCATGCTTGCCGGTACCGTACGCATATGCAACGATGCCCGCCGCAGTATCTTTATCGGTGGTGATATTGCCCTCGTTGCCGCAGAATTCGAATATATAATCGCCGGATTCGATCTTGTTGGCGCCGCAGGAGCCGATGATACCGCCCGCCTGCTTGAGTGCGTGGATGTCGCCGAAGTTGAGGCAGTTCACGGTGGTGGTTATGTGCGAAAGCGCGCCGCATATACCGCCCGCCTTGTATTTTGTGCTGTCAACGGAAGCGTAGTTGCGGCATCCGCTGAAGTTCACAATGCCCTGCGACTCGCCCGCGATACCGCCGGCAGCCCATTTTTCGCTTGCGTTGGTCATCTTACCGTAGTTTTCGCAGTCCGTAAAATCGACCGCGGAATT
>CAUABN010000309.1:0-2513 GCA_958427275.1 uncultured Anaerotruncus sp. | reverse complement strand
TTTGCGCGGCGGCACCAATTGCATATTCGCCTTGACAAACCGCGCCTTATGGCTTATAATTATAATGTAAAAGTAGATTTTAATTTCAAAAAAGGAGAAATAAAAATGACAGATCTTAAACTTGGCGGCGTGGCTGCCGGTTTCAAGGTGATGCGAATCACCCATGTCGGCGAGGTCGATGCCGATCTCTATGAGCTTGAACATATAAAGTCGGGCGCAAAGCTGATCTATCTCGATGCCGATGACCGCAACAAGGTCTTTTCGGTATTCTTCAAAACGATACCCGAGGACAGCACGGGCGTGTTCCACATACTGGAGCACTCGGTGCTTTGCGGTTCAAAAAAATATCCGGTAAAGGAGCCTTTCGTTGATCTGCTCAAAGGTTCGATGGCGACATTCCTCAATGCCATTACGTTCCCGGATAAGACAGGCTACCCTGTGGCGAGCTGCAATGACCGCGACTTTGCCAACCTCATGGGCGTGTATCTTGACGCTGTATTTGCGCCGAAGGTGTGCGAGCACGAGGAGATATTCATGCAGGAGGGCTGGCATTACGAAATAGAGGATCACGACTCGCCCATGACATACAGGGGCGTTGTGTTCAACGAGATGAAAGGCGCTTATTCGTCGGTAGACCGCCGTATGATGGGCAAGATCGAGGCGGCGCTTTACCCGGATACGACATACCGTCATTCATCCGGCGGCGACCCCGCAAATATTCCCGATCTCAGCTATCAGCAGTTCATAGCGGCGTACCGGAAGTATTACCACCCCGAAAATTCCTTTATGTACCTCTACGGTAAAATGGATATCGCCGAGAGACTGGAATATATCGACCGTGAGTACCTTTCAAAATACGAGCGCACCGGGCGCAGCTTTGATATTCCGCATCAGGCTCCCGTGGAGAACGACGACGTGCGCGCCGAGTATCCCGTTACCGAGAGCGACAGCCTTGACAAAAACAGCTACATCTCATATTCCTGCGTGGTAGGCGACCACAGCGAGCGCGAGAAAATGCTGGCGCTTGAGATCCTTATGTCTGTGCTGACCGACACCAATGATTCGCCCATTAAAAAGGCGATGCTTGAAAGCGGAATGGCAAGCGACATGAGCGCTTACGTTAATGACGGCATAGCTCAGCCTTATATCATGTTTGAGATACGCAAGACCGACGCGGACAAGAAGGATGCCTTTACGGACCTGCTCTTCTCGGAGCTTCGCCGTCTTGCTCACGACGGTATAGACAAAGCGGCGCTTCGCGCAGAGATCAACCAGGCGGAATTCCGTCTGCGCGAGGGCAAGCAGGGAAGCGCGCCCGCAGGTCTGCTTTATAACTTTGATATTCTTTCAAGCTGGCTGTACGGCGGAAAGCCCGAGATATACCTTGAATACGAGGAGGCGCTCAATAATATCAAGGCGGGCGTTGAGGGCAGATATTTTGAAGAGCTTATCGAGAACTGCATACTCAACAACACTCACTGTGCGAAAGTGACCCTCACTCCCTCGCGTACCCTTGCCGCAGACGAGGCAAAGGCGGAGGCTGACCGTCTGGCAGCGTACCGCGCGACCCTCAGCGACGCCGAGGTCGATGCGCTTGTCGAAAAGAACCGCGCACTGGTGAAATTCCAGGAGGCTGAGGACAGCCCCGAGGATATCGCCACACTGCCGCGCCTTGCGCTCAGCGATGTCAGCGATTCGATAACGGAATTGCCCTGCAGAGTTGAGGAATACTGCGGCAGACCACTTCTTGTGACCGAGATGTTCACAAAGAAGATCGCATATGTGAACTACTACTTTGACATTTCCGGTCTTAGCACCGAGTATATCCAGTATGCCTCGCTCCTTTCCGATATTCTCGGCGATATTGCGACTGAAAAGCATACTGCCGCCGAACTTGATATTGCCATAAAGACAAGACTCGGCAGATTCTCCACTCCCACCGGTGTGTTTACCGCAAAGGATGATATCGATAATGTCACCCCCGTGCTTTCGGTGCGCGCGAGCATGCTCAATGACGATATTCCCGAAGCGCTTGCGCTTATCGGCGAGATCATTGACACGACCCGCTTTGACAAGGATGAGATAGCAAAACTCATCGTGCAGAACAAGAATATGATGCAGATGGCGATAGCCCAGCGCGGCAATTCGTATGCGGCGATGAGAGTTGCGTCCTATTCTTCTGTCGAGGGCGCATATAACGAAAAGCTGGACGGAATTTCGTATTACAGATTCCTCTCCGGGCTTGCCGCGAATATCGACTCCGGATTTGATGCGATACGCGCCGGCTTTGAAGCTGTGATGCGCGAGCTTACGCTTGAGAACCTTACCGTAGGTATCACCGGTGACAGCGAGGCTGTGGAGGCGTTCCGCGCCGCCGCTCCCGTGTTCCGCACCGGTAGCGGAAGCGGAAAGCGCTATAAGCTCATGCCCGAATATCACGGCAATGAGGCGTTTGTCATTCCCGCCGGCGTAAACTACGTCGCAAAGGGCTTCAACTACCTCAAGGCGGGCTT
>CAUABN010000308.1:0-2515 GCA_958427275.1 uncultured Anaerotruncus sp. | reverse complement strand
AACCGATTTTTGAAATCTTATCACAACTATATTCCCCGCCTTACATCAGAACATGTTTTTTGATCTCGGGTGATGTTTCTGCAAATTCGTAGCTTCATACCCCGACCGTGAAACGAGTTCAAATTTTTATCTACTGCTTGTCCTTAGTTGCATCTGAACATGAAGTACCATACCAATGAAAAGAGAGCAGATTTATATCCGCTCTCTTTTTTTAGTTTATATAGAAAATACGTAGAATAATGAAGATTTTGCTTGTGAAAAATCCATTAATTGCCCTACTCATCCGACGCGCTTCGCGCGCCGGCGGAAATCTTCCTCAATCCCGCGAAGCGGAATATCACTTATATCACGATAGCGATATATCATTATTTCTCCCGCCTCCAAACCAAAAACCCCTGTCTGCCGCGCGAACGCGCGACAGACAGGGGTTTTTAATTATCTTACTTTTATGCTTCCGGCTTTTTTCTGAACACGAGCAGCTTACTGAGTATATAATTCAGCACGGTGACGACGACTATCGAAACGAGCGTTGCTATCATATCGGCATCGACATCTATTATAAAGTGAAAAGCCTTGAAGCCGCAGGCGATGAGCAGCATCGGAACCAGCACTCCTATGCCCCATTCCACAAAATATGTGCCGAGGCGGGATGCCACAAATTTGCTGAACTGCTTTGCGACCTCGCTTTTTTCGCTCACGGTGTCCCTGAACACCCACTTTTTATTAGTAAAGTAAGCAAATATAACTCCTGCGACCCACCCGAGGCTTATTGCCACCGTGCGCAGGACGACGACGCGGTAATCGCTGTTATCGCCGAGATCGAGCGACATTGCCGCGGCAACCGGATAAAGCACGGCAAACCGCACGCCGTACGCAACTATCGTTGTAAGAAGTCCAACGATTATATACACTGTTATCTCGCGGTATTTTTCCCAGAGTTTTTTCATTATCTTACTTTATTTATTTTACTGTCTGTGCCATGTCGGACCGGCGGGGGTATCGACTATCACGACGCCGCGTGCGGAAAGCTCATCGCGGATACGGTCAGCCTCGGCAAAATTCTTTGCCTTTTTTGCGGCGGTCCTTGCTTCCACGAGCGCCTGTATCTCCTGTGCCTCGGGGTCTCCGGCGTGCGCCGCTGCCGCAGCCGCTGCAGCATCGGCGGCTTTTTTCTTTTCCGCTTCGAGCTGTGCGCGCGCCGCGTCGGTCAGCGAGAGCGACAGCACGCGGTCAAAATCGTCAAGCGCCGCGAGCTTTGTAGCCGCGTTCGTCTTCGCCTTCAGCACATCGTAAAGCGCGGTAACGGCGAGCGAAGTATTGATATCGTTATCGAGCGCGTCGGTAAAGTGCTTTTTGAGTCCGGCAAGCACCTCTGCGTCCACCTCTGCGGGAGCCTTTTCATTCTCGGCGATAAGAGCCGCGACCTTTGCCGTCAGCTTTTTGTACGCGGTGGCGGCGTTGTCAAGGTTCTCGTACGAGAACACGAGCGACTTGCGGTAGTGCGACTGGAGGCAGAAGAAGCGGTACGCCAGCGGGTCATAGCCCTTTTCCTCAAGCAGTGAAACGGTGAGGAACTCGCCGCTCGACTTGCTCATTTTGCCTGTTTTTGTGTTGAGATGCAGTACATGGAACCAGTAATTACACCATTTGTGACCGATATAAGCCTCGCTTTGTGCTATTTCGTTGGTGTGGTGCGGGAAAGCGTTGTCAATGCCGCCGCAATGGATATCAAGGTACTCGCCGAGATATTTGAGCGCGATTGCCGAGCACTCGATGTGCCATCCGGGATATCCCACGCCCCACGGGCTGTCCCATTTCAGCTCCTGCGAATCGAACTTCGACTTTGTGAACCAAAGCACGAAATCAGCCTTGTTGCGCTTGTTTCCGTCCGCCTCAACGCCCTCACGGACGCCCACGGCGAGGTCTTCCTCTTCAAAATCATGGAACACATAGTATTTTTCAAGCTTTGAAGTATCAAAATAGATATTTCCGCCCGCCTCGTATGCGTAGCCCTTATCGATAAGTGTCTTTATCATCTCGATAAACTCGGGAATGCACCCTGTTGCGGGTTGAACTATGCCGGGTTTTTTGATATTGAGCTTGCGGCAGTCCTCAAAAAACGCATCGGTATAGAACTTTGCGATCTCCATGACAGTCTTATGCTCGCGGCGTGCGCCCTTGAGCATCTTGTCATCGCCCGTATCGCCGTCACTGGTAAGATGTCCGACGTCGGTGATATTCATCACTCTGGTCACAGCATAGCCTGAATATTCCAGATATTTTTGCAATATATCTTCCATTATATAGGAACGAAGATTTCCTATATGAGCATAATGGTAGACTGTCGGACCGCAGGTATACATTTTTACCTTGCCCGGTTCGTGGGGGACAAACTCCTCGCGTTCATGAGAAAGAGTGTTGTAGAGAATCATGGTTTTATCCTTCTTGTATGTTTTTTACGATGGACTTTAATGGTCTTTATCCGTTTTTTGCTTTTTCGATCCTGCCTGACATC
>CAUABN010000307.1:0-2518 GCA_958427275.1 uncultured Anaerotruncus sp. | reverse complement strand
GACGGCGGCTTCAGGTCGTGGACGGGCAAGTCCGTTGACTTTTACGTCCTTGCCGACGGCACGTATTCGTACATTAAGGCAGATTCCGCAGACGGCGGCTTTTATAAGGTCCGCGTGTGGAATAAAAATTATCAGTAAACTTATTTGATCAAAAAATCATACCGGAGGAAAAAACAATGGCAGACAAATCAATGGACGGTCTCAACACCTTTACCGCCCAGACCACCGAGACGGTGGACACCACCCGCAAAATGCGCGTGGGTATTATCGGATGCGGCTGGATAGCCGCCTCGCACATCAAGGCGTACCTTGCTCAGCCCGATGTTGAGGTTGTTGCTGGCGCCGACCTTATCCCCGGCAAAGCCGAGGCTTTCTTCAAGAAATACGGCGTTGAGGGCGTAAAGACGGACTATGCCTCGCACAAGGAAATGATCGACGACGAGTCGCTTCACCTTGACGCGGTATCCATCTGCACCTACAACCGCCAGCACGCCGCGCCCGCCATTTATGCGCTGGATCACGGCATCAACGTTCTGCTTGAAAAGCCCTTCACCGTAACTCTTGACGAGGCGGTTGAGGTCATGAAAGCGGAAAAGCGCAGCGGTAAGGTACTCTCCATCGGCTTCCAGCCCAGACTTGACGAGAACATGAAGATGATAAAGAAGATCGTACAGTCCGGCGAGCTTGGCAAGATCTATTACATCCAGACCGGCGGCGGCCGCCGTCGCGGCATCCCCACCCCCTACGGAACCTCCTTTATCACCGACGAGACAGCCGGCATCGGCGCACTCGGCGATATCGGATGCTACTCGCTCGACATGGTGCTCAACGCCATCGGATACCCGAAGCCCCTGACCGTTACCGGCTACAAGTCCGCATTCTTCGGACAGGATCCGAACTACTCCGGCTACCGCGCCGACAAGAAGGCGGAATACGCCAAGGCGTTCAAGGTCGATGATTTTGCCGCCGCGTTCATCCGTCTTGAGGGCGATATCATTCTTGACTTCCGTATTGCGTGGGCAATGAACATGGACACCCCCGGCGACACCATCATTCTCGGCACAAAGGGCGGTCTGCGTATCCCCTCCACCGAGTGCTGGAACGGCACCGTCGGCGGACCCATGAAGATCTACCACGAGGTATGCGGTCAGCAGGTAGAGACCGAGATCCCCGTTATCACCATGAAGAAGGGTCTGTTCGATCTTAAGATCCGCACCTTCCTTGACGCATGCAAGAACGGCACTCCCGCGCCTGTTCCCACGAGCCAGATCATTTATAACCAGGCAATCATCGACGGCATCGCCCGCTCTGCGGAGTGCGGCCATGAGGTCGAAATCAACGTTCCCGAAGTATAATTTCGGAGCTTGGGGAGGCATGCCGCGCGTTTGCACGGCAGCCTCCCTGTTTTTATTTTCGGAGGGAATATGAAAAAAACGAAATTACCGGCTCGCTTCTGGGTGGCGCTCACGCTGTTCAGCTTTATAGGACAGGTCGCGTGGGTCGTTGAAAATATGTATTTCAACGTGTTCATATACAAGATGTTCCGCGCCGACGCCGGAGATATCTCGCTTATGGTCGCGGCAAGCGCCGTCGCCGCAACGGTAACAACGCTTATCATCGGCGCGCTGTCGGATAAGCTGGGCAAGCGGCGCATATTCATATCGGGCGGATACATCCTGTGGGGCATTTCGATACTGTCGTTTGCCCTCATACGCACCGATATCATTGAAAAGGTCATTCCCGCCACGGCGTCCGCGGCGTCGGTCGGCGTGTCGCTCGTTATAATAATGGACTGCGTTATGACATTTTTCGGCTCGTCGGCAAACGATGCCTGCTTCAATGCATGGCTTACCGATTCAACCGACCAAACAAACCGCGGCTCCGCCGAGGGCGTGAACGCCATGATGCCCCTTATCGCCATTCTTGCCGTGTTCGGCGGCTTTATGCCGTTCGATCTTGACCTGCCGTCAAGCTGGGTCACGATATATGCTATCATCGGCGCGGCGGTCATCGCCGCCGGAATTGCGGGATTTTTACTTATCCGCGATAACGTAAAGGGTCCCGCCGAAGGAGCGGAAGGAAACTACTTTGCAAATATTTTTTACGGCTTCCGCCCGTCGGTCGTGCGCCGCACGCCCGTGCTTTACGCAACGCTTGCGGCGTTTGCCGTTTTCGGGATATCGATCCAGATATTTATGCCCTACCTCATACTTTATTACAGCGTGACGCTCGGAATGGACAATTATGTGCTTGTAATGGCGCCGGCTATTATTATCGCCGCCGCCGTGACGCTTGCCGCGGGCAAATGCTATGACCGCTTCGGTTTCCGCGCAACGGTGATACCGGCGCTTGTCGCGCTCGCGGCCGGCTACACGGTGCTTTACTTCTGCCGTGCGGTAGTCCCGGTGTTTGTCGGCTCGCTCCTTATGATGAGCGGCTATCTTGCGGGCGCAGCCGTTTTCGGCGCTATGCTGCGGGATAATACGCCGCCGCGCCGCGCGGGAATGTTCCAGGGACT
>CAUABN010000306.1:0-2522 GCA_958427275.1 uncultured Anaerotruncus sp. | reverse complement strand
ATAATGAAAAACGGAATGACAAAGGACGCCTTTTTGAAGGGCGTATCGCTGAGAGCATCCTTGAAGGTGCCGAGGTTGCTTATCGGGAAGGAGCCGTTGGTGAGTCTGCCAAGCTTATCCCACTGTATGATCGTGCGGAGTATCTCGGCAAATCCGAGCGTTGCAATGGCAAGATAGTCGCTTTTGAGTTTGAGCACGGGAAGTCCGATAAGGAACGCGAACACCGATGCGCAAACGCCCGCAAGCAATATGGCAACTATTATGGGCAGCCTGAAGTTTACAAGAGGCTCGCCCGAAAAGCCGTACACCATGGCACGGCTGGCATCGTCAATGGAAAATATAGAATAAACGTATGCGCCGATAAGCATAAATCCCGCCTGACCGAGCGAAAACAGCCCGGTGAAGCCGTTAAGAAGGTTCATCGACACAACAACGACTGCGTAAACGCACCCCTTTTCGAGCACCTTTACTATCATGTCGTAGGACTTTGAGGTGCCGTCGATCACAAAAAGCACTGCAACAAGAAGGCAAAACAAAATTATGTTGCCTACCGCGTTGCGCTTTCTATCTGCCGCATTAAGCGTTTTCATGATACACCTCTCAGACCTTTTCGGTCGTCTTCTCGCCGAAAAGTCCGGTGGGCTTTACGCAGAGAATGACGATAAGCAGGGCAAACGTAAATGCATCGGAGAAGGTGGACATGCTCACGCCCGCTATTTTTACCGAGCGGATGAGGTTCTCGCATATTCCGATGATAAACGCGCCGATAACAGCGCCGGGAATGGAGCCGATACCGCCGAACACGGCGGCAACAAAGGATTTGAGTCCCGGCATTGAACCCGATGTCGGTATTACCGACGGGTAGTTGGTAAAATAAAGCACCGATCCGACCGCAGCCAGCAGCGAGCCGATGATGAACGTCGCGCTGATAACACGGTTGATCTTTATGCCCATGAGCTGCGCCGTTTCAAAATCCTTGGACACGGCGCGCATGGCGATCCCTATCTTTGTGAAGCGGATGAGCAGAACGAGCGCGGCGACGAGAACTATCGTCAGCACCGGCGTTATGAGAGTAACGCGCTTTGTGGTGGCACCGAACACCGTTACCATGTCGGAAAGCCACGGCATCGCAGGGTAGGTCTTGGCAAGACCGCCGGTGACGTAGAGCGCCACGTTCTGAAGCATATACGACACGCCGATGGCGGATATCATGACCGACATACGGGGCGCCGAACGAAGCGGCTTGTACGCCGCGCGCTCAACGGCAAAGCCGAGGAGCATTGTCATTACAAGTACAAACGGTATCGCCGCGGCAAGTGGCATCCAGGTGACCGCGTAGACCATCATAAGTCCCGCGACCATGAATATATCGCCGTGCGCAAAGTTTATCAGGCGCAGAATGCCGTAAACCATGGTGTAGCCTATCGCTATCAGCGCGTACTGCCCGCCGATGGATATTCCGGCTAAAATGTAATCCATATAAATTCCTCTTATCTTCTGCTTATCTTCTGCGCTTTGTGCGCAGGGTGAAGTTAATTAGAGCATCAAACGCCATTCGGGCCGGGGCGCATTTACGCGCCACAGCCCCAAAGAACGGCATCGATATGGCCCGGACGATCAGACGCCCTGCTCCTTAACAAAGACCCACGCGCCGGTTGTGGTATCGGCGGCCTTTATGTAGGCGACTTTGCGGTCGGCGTCTCCGTTTACCGAGTCGAATTTGATGTCGCCGGTAACGCCCTTGTATTCAACGCCCCAAAGCGCTTCCATGATCTTGGCAGGATTGGTGGACTTCGCAGCCTTTGCAGCCTCAAGCGCCACAAAGTACGAGTCATATCCCATGGCGGAAACAGCAGAAACTATGTCGTTGCCGCCGTTGTTGGTAAGGTTGGTCTTGTCGGCGTTCAGCCACTTCTTGAAGCCCTCGTCGAATTCCTTGTTGCCGCCCTCCTGATAGAAGGTGGTGATGTTGATGGTAACATCCTTGCCCTTGGCTGCCTCAAGAATAACGTTGCTGTCCCATGTGTCGCCGGCGTAAAGCGGAATGCCGACCTTCTGGGAAGCGGCAGCCTCAACGATGAGCTGTGCGTAGGAGAGCGAGGTGGGAGCAAATATTACTTCCGCGCCGCCGTTTTTGGCATTAGTTATATAGGAAGTGAAGTCCGCCTGGTTGGACGGGAAGTTGTCGGATATGACCTTTCCGCCGAGAGCCTCAAACGCTGTCTTGAAGCTGCTGGAAAGTCCGAGGTCGTAGGCGTTGCCAAGCTCGGCAAGCGTGTAGGCGGTCCTGATGCCCTGATCCCATGCGTACTTTGCAAGCACCGATCCCTGGAACGGATCGAGGAAGCAGATGCGGAAATAGTGCTTGTTGCCCTCGGTGACCTGCGTGTTGGTGCAGGTGATGCCGATGGCGGGAATGCCCGCTTCCTTGAATACGGGGGATGCCGCAATCGAAACGGACGAGCCGTAAGAACCGACAACTACCGAAACGCCCTTGTTTACAAGCTCGGACGCCGCAGTGA
>CAUABN010000305.1:0-2526 GCA_958427275.1 uncultured Anaerotruncus sp. | reverse complement strand
AAAACAGCGGCGTTTTACTGGTCTCGGCAAGCGCCTGTGCCTGTTCTCCGACCGATTCCGGAACGTTTACCTTTGACGAGACGAAGGCGAAATTGCCTCCGAGCATTGTTTCATCTCCAAGTCTGGCTTTGAGTCCGTTCCCGGGGAGCGCTTCAAAGTCGGCCACTTCATCCGAGGAAACATTCCGTTCTTCCGCATAATGCAGTATAGCGCGTGCCAGCGGGTGTTCGCTCTTTTTTTCAAGCGCCAGTGCTCCGCCGATAAGCTCTTTCTCGCTTACGCCGGGCGCGGGGATAATATCCGTAACGCGAGGCTCGCCGGAGGTTATCGTTCCAGTCTTGTCCAGTGCAACGATAGCGATCCGTCCGGTCTCCTCAAGTGAAGCTGCGGTTTTGAAGAGAATACCATTTTTTGCGCCGAGACCGCTGCCCACCATTATTGCCACGGGAGTTGCAAGCCCCAATGCACACGGGCAGCTTATCACGAGAATGGATATTCCGCGTGCAAGCGAATATCCGACGGGGTGACCGAGAAGCAGCCACACTATGGTCGTTACCGTTGCTATCGATATTACCGCCGGAACGAATATTCCGGATACGCGGTCTGCGATCTTGGCGATAGGCGCTTTGGTTGCCGCGACATCGCTGACCATTTTGATTATCTGCGACAGCGTGGTATCCTCGCCTACTCGTGTTGCGCGGCAACGCAGAAAGCCTGACTGGTTCACCGTAGCAGCCGATACTGTATCACCGGGTACTTTATCGGCAGGAATGCTTTCACCCGTCAGAGCCGCCTCGTTGACCGCGCTGGTGCCTTCTATGACCACGCCGTCGACCGGAATGCTTTCGCCGGGACGGACCGTGAAAATATCGTCCTTCATCACCTGTCCGATCGGAACGGTCACCTCCGCATCTCCGCGCACAACAGTCGCTGTCTTGGGGGCGAGCTTCATAAGTCCCTTGAGCGCATCCGTGGTTTTTCCTTTTGAACGAGCTTCAAGCGTTTTGCCCACGGTTATGAGTGTCAGTATCATGGCGGCAGACTCAAAATAAAAGTCCATCATATAGCTCATGACCGCCTCTGAATCTCCGCGCACCTCCGCGCCTGTCATGGCAAAAAGCGCATAGGTGCTGTAAACGAACGCCGCGGTCGCTCCGAGAGCTACGAGCGTATCCATATTGGGCGAGCGGTGCCACAGACTTTTGAAGCCGTTGATGAAGAATTTCTGGTTTATCACCATGATTATAACGGTGAGCAACAGCTGTGTAAGTCCCATAGCAACGTGATTGTTGTCATAAAATGATGGCAGCGGCCAGCCCCACATCATGTGTCCCATTGAAAAATACATGAGTATGGCGAGGAAAGCTATTGACCACCACAGTCTGCGGCGCAGAAGCGGCGTTTCGTGATCCTCAAGCGCTTCCTCTGCATCGGAAGGTGATTTTTCAGTCGCGGCGCCCTTCAGCGATGCGCCGTACCCTGCTTTTACAACAGCATTTATTACGTCTGACGGTGCGGCGCTTCCTTCTACGCCCATTGAATTTGTGAGCAGGCTCACGGAGCAGGATGTTACTCCTTTTACCTTCGATACAGCCTTTTCCACCCGTGCGGAGCAGGCGGCACAGCTCATACCGGTTACATTGTATTGTGTCATTTTTATACCTCCGGCGACTTGCGCCGTATATATTATCTGTCGCAAAGACTCATTTCATGAGTTTTGGCAGAGTTGCGACAAGCTCATCGATAACATCATCGTTGCCTGCGCGTATGTCGTTGGCTACGCAAGTGCGTATGTGACTTGCGAGCAGTTCTTTGTTGAAAGCATTTATTGCAGCGTTTACCGCCGCGGACTGCATCAGAATATCCGGACAGTACGCTCCGTTTTCCACCATGCCGCGGATGCCGCGTATCTGACCTTCTATACGGTTAAGCCTGTGAATGAGCTTTTTGTATTCCTCGGGAGTTCGTTCTTTTTTTCGCTGCGAACAGCAACAGCATTGACTTTTATCCATTTTTGTTCACCTCCGATACCCCTATGGGGTATTTATATTATATACCCCATGGGGGTATTTGTCAATTGCTTTTTGCATAAAAAACGCCCACCGCAAAGAATACACTTGTGCGTTCTTTGCAATGGGCGCGGTTTATTTGATGCTTACGGAGCTATATTTATTATTCTGCCGCCTGTATGTTCAAACAGTCTGTGTGATATCGAAAGCACTGTGCGGCTCGCAGAAGCACGCTTCAGCGCATCAAGCACCTTTTCCTCTGTTTCCGCGTCAAGATTGGCGGTTATTTCATCAAGCAGCAGAATGCGGGGATCTGCCGCCACGGCGCGTGCTATCGAAAGAAGCTGCCACTGTCCCTGAGACAGCATTGACGGTGTACACGGCGTATCATAGCCATGCTCGAATGAACGTATCGTAGCGTCAAGGCCAACAAGCTTTGCCGCTCTGACTACATCCGCATCGGTTATCTCGCGATCGAACAGCGTGATCTGATCCCGTATGCTTCCGGGAACCATGT
>CAUABN010000304.1:0-2538 GCA_958427275.1 uncultured Anaerotruncus sp. | reverse complement strand
AAAGAAGATGGAAAAGGAAGAGATACTTGAGTTGTATCTCAACATTATAAATCTCGGCTCCGGGTGCTACGGAGTACAGGCTGCGGCAAACAAGTATTTCGATAAGGATGTCAGCGAGCTTACACTGATAGAGTGCGCCGCCATTGCCTCGATAACCAAAAACCCGGCACGGTACAATCCGATAACACATCCGGAGGAAAACCGTGAGCGGCGCAATACCGTGCTCGATCTGATGCTTGAGCAAGGACTTATCAACAAGCGCGAGTATGACGAGGCATATGACAAAGAGCTTGTGCTGAATGTTCACGATGATACGCGTGAGATAAATGTCAACTCGTGGTATACCGATATGGCAATAGAGGATATCATAAGCGACTATGCCGAGCAGTACAAGGTATCGCGCGAAATGGCGGCGCTGAAGGTCTACAACAGCGGCTGGCAGATATATCTTCTGGTCGATGAGCGTATACAGAGCATACTTGAAGAGACCTATCTTGACGATTCGAATTTTCCTGAAAACAAATCCGGTATTCCCGCACAGTCGTCTGCGATAGTAATCGATCCCGACACGGGAGATATACTCGGTGTTGTTGGCGCCCGCGGCGAAAAGACAGGCAACCGTATACAGAGCTACGCGACCTACACAAAGCGTTCGCCGGGTTCATCCATAAAGCCGCTTGCGGTATACGCTCCGGCTATCGAACGCGGTCTGATCACGTATGCCTCAGTGTTCGACGATACTCCGTTCACCTTTACAAATGATACCGCATGGCCCAAGAACTTCGACTACTATTATCGCGGGCTTACAAACGTGAAATATTCTGTCGAAAATTCGCTCAACACCGTTTCCCTTAAGGTGCTTGAGCTTGTGGGGCTTGATAATTCGTTCTGTTTCTGCCGCGACACTCTCGGACTTGAAAATCTGATCGAGTCGAAAACGCTTGAAAGCGGAAGAACGCTTACCGACAAGGGGTATGCCGCGCTTGCGCTCGGACAGCTCAACTACGGTCTTACCGTGCGTGAAATGACGGCAGCGTATTCGATATTTGCCAACCACGGCGTATACAACGAGTCTCACTCGTACCTCAAGGTGCTTGACAGCGTCGGAAATACGATATTACAGAACGATTACAAGGGAACGATAGCGCTCAGCGAGGCGACGTCGTCCATAATGACCAAGCTTCTGCAGAATGTTGTTGCCCACAGCGGATATATAAAGCTCGATTCAAAGATAGAGCTTGCCGCCAAAACAGGTTCGGCAGGTGACAACTATGACAGGTGGTTCGTAGGTTACTCGCCGTATTACATTTGCGGTGTATGGTATGGCTATGAATATCCTAAGGCTATTCCCGGTGACAACCCGTCTGGTATCGTGTGGAATACAATGATGACGGAGATCCATCAGCCGATATTCGATGCGGTGGAAAACGGTACCGAGACACTGAAGACCTTTACCGTCTCAGATGATGTGATAAAGTGCACCTACTGCAAATATTCAGGCAAGCTCATGACGGACGCCTGCCGCAACGACCCGAGAGGGAACTGCGCCGAGACCGGCTACTTCCTGCGCGGTACTCAGCCGACGACCGAATGCGACCGTCATGTATGGGTGCTTTTTGATTCGGTGACCGGCGGAGTTGCGTGCGATAAATGCCCGGTCGAGAACCTTGAACAGAGGACGCTGGTGCTTGTCAACCGTAGCTTCCCGATGGAGGTCTATGTGAGCGACACGCAGTATACCTGTGTAAAATCCTCTGAAGGCATAAGACCTTATTCGAACAAATATTATCCCTATTATCAGTACCTCTCGGGCAACGGCAGATATTACGGAATGCATTCCGGAAGCGGGCTGCCCTACAATCACGCATGCACGGAGCATGCCGACAGCGAAGCATGGATAATTGATGATAACCATCATCCCGGCTCGGGCATAATTCCGGAGGACACCGAGATCCCCGAGATCATCACCGAGGTTGCATGGCTGCCCGGCGGATGGGGCGAAGGGGAGTATCTCTTCGACCTCGACAGACGCTCCATGGATCTGATGAGATTAACATTATGTTAAAAGGGTAAAATCTGCACTAATCCTATTGACAAAATTGTCGCGGTATTGTATAATTCTATCGTACTGGATCGCACCTGCGGCGTAGAAAAAAATACGCCGCAGGACGATATCAAGAAAGGCATGGTATTTCAAAATGAAAGCAAAAAAAATCATCTCGCTTGTTATGGCAGCATTGATGCTTGTCGGATGCTCCGCAATGTTTATTTCCTGCAAGGGCGACGGCAGCAACGGCGGCGAAACCGGAAATAAGATTGTGATTTCCGTTGAAGTATATTACGTCGACAACGATGGTGCCGACGCAATATTCCTTAAGGCATCCGAACTGAAGGTCGATGCCGAGTCCTCGGTAAATGATGCTCTGATAGCACTCATCAACGAGAGAAAAGGTACATACAAGGCTCTTGCGGACGGATCTGTTGATTCGATTACCTTTGAGGGTGAAACGCTGGCGCAGAAGAGCACTACAGTATCCA
>CAUABN010000303.1:0-2542 GCA_958427275.1 uncultured Anaerotruncus sp. | reverse complement strand
CAAACTGATGGCTATCACATAAATAAAAATCAATTCACAATATATTGGAGGAAATAAATCATGTCAAAGATTATAGGTATAGACCTTGGTACAACCAATTCCTGCGTAGCAGTTTTTGAAGGCGGAGAGCCTGTTGTAATACCCAATCCCGAAGGTGCGCGCACAACGCCTTCAGTCGTAGCGTTCACAAAGAACGGCGAACGCCTTGTCGGTCAGGTGGCAAAGCGTCAGGCTATCACCAACCCCGACCACACGGTGTCCAGCATCAAGCGTAAGATGGGTTCCGATTATAAGGTGACCATCGACGGTAAGAGCTACACACCTCAGGAGATATCCGCAATGATACTCCGCAAAATGAAAGCCGACGCCGAGGCTTATCTCGGACAGACGGTAGACAAAGCGGTCATCACCGTTCCCGCATACTTCACCGATGCACAGCGTCAGGCAACCAAGGACGCGGGCAAGATCGCCGGACTTGATGTCCTGCGTATAATCAACGAGCCGACGGCGGCTGCGCTCGCTTACGGTGTCGATAAGGATAAGGACGGCAAGATAATGGTCTTCGACCTCGGCGGCGGTACGTTCGATGTTTCGCTGCTTGAGATCTCGGACGGCGTGTTTGAGGTCCTTGCAACGGCAGGCAACAACCACCTCGGCGGCGATGACTTCGACCAGCGCATAATCGACTGGATGGCTGACAGCTTCAAGGCTGAGCACGGCATCGACGTGCGTGGCGACAAGATGGTGCTGCAGAGACTCAAGGAGGCTGCCGAGAAGGCAAAGATAGAGCTTTCCGGTATGACCAGCACCAACATCAACCTGCCCTTCCTTACCGCAACGGCGAACGGCCCCGTACACTTTGAGACCACTCTCACACGTGCAAAATTCAATGAGCTGACCGCAGACCTTGTGGATGCTACCATGCAGCCCACCCGCCAGGTGCTTTCCGACGCCGGACTCAAGCCCTCCGACGTTGACAAGGTGCTTCTCGTCGGCGGTTCAACGAGAATTCCCGCGGTGCAGGAAGCCGTCAAGAAGTTCATGGGCAAGGATCCCTTCAAGGGCATCAACCCCGATGAGTGCGTTGCTATCGGTGCCGCTATCCAGGGCGGTGTTCTCGGCGGCGACGTAAAGGATCTGCTCCTGCTTGACGTAACGCCTCTGTCTCTCGGTATCGAGACTCTCGGCGGCGTGTTCAACCGCATAATCGACCGCAACACCACCATCCCCGTAAAGAAGAGCCAGGTGTACTCCACCGCCGCCAACAACCAGACCTCTGTTGAGATTCACGTTCTTCAGGGCGAGCGTGAAATGGCATCCGGTAACACCACGCTCGGCAGATTCACGCTTGACGGTATCCCCGCGGCTCCCCGCGGAGTGCCTCAGATCGAGGTCACATTCGATATCGACGCCAACGGCATCGTGAACGTATCCGCAAAGGATCTCGGCACCGGCCGCGAGCAGCATATCACCATCACCAGCTCCTCCAACATGAGCAAGGAGGATATCGACCGCGCTGTCAAGGACGCGGAGAAGTTCGCCGAGGAGGACAAGAAGCAGAAGGAAGCCGTTGAGACCAAGAACCAGGCTGAAAACATGGTGTTCCAGAGCGAGAAATCACTTGAGGATATCGGCGACAAGCTCCCCGAAAGCGACAAGGCTGACGTCCGCGCGGCTATTGAGACTCTTAAGAGCACACTCAAGGACGGCACTACCGAGCAGATAAAGAATGATACCGAGGCGCTTGAAAAAGCGTTCGGAAAGCTTTCCGAAAAGCTGTATTCTCAGGCAGGCGCCAACGGCGCAGGCGGTGCGGGTCCCGACATGGGCGGCGCTGCCGGCGGACAGAGCGACGGTAACGGAACTTACTACAACGCCGACTACGAAGACAAGAGCGGCAAATAATCATCCGTAACGGATATGGGGCTGTCGGAAGTCTTTCTTCCGCCGGCCCCGAAAGCAGTTATTTATTTTCATTTTTTAAGGTTTTAAGGTGCTGACCTATGGCAGAAACTAAAAGAGATTACTATGAGGTGCTGGGCATCGAGCGCGGCGCCGATGAAGATACAATAAAAAAAGCCTATCGCAAGATGGCAAAGCAGTATCACCCCGACCTTCACCCCGGCGACAAAACAGCCGAGGCAAAGTTCAAGGAGGTGAACGAGGCTTATGCGATACTTTCCGACGCCGACAAGCGTGCGGCGTATGACCGCTACGGTCACGCGGCGTTTGACGGAAGCATGGGCGGCGGCGACGGCGGCTATTCGGGCGGCTTCTCCACGGCTGATTTCGGTGATATCGGCGATATCTTTTCGTCGTTTTTCGGCGGCGGCTTCGGTCAGTCGTCTTCGGCGCGCCGAAACGGTCCCGTGCGCGGCGATGATATAGGCGTAGCAGTTACCATAAATTTTGAGGAAGCTGTGTTCGGCGTAAAGCGGGATATCAGCTTTACGCGCGTTGGCAGATGCACAGACTGCGGCGGCAGCGGAGCCAGAAAAGGAACCTCCGCCGAGACGTGCTCGGCGTGCGGCGGCACCGGTCA
>CAUABN010000302.1:0-2551 GCA_958427275.1 uncultured Anaerotruncus sp. | reverse complement strand
GCAAACTTCTTCAATTCGCACTAAAGTGCGAATTGGGGGGTCAGATTCCCGTTCTGAGGAATCTGCTCTCGCTTTAGGCGCCTTTCTTTTTCGGCGCCGGCGGCGGGTTGAGAACCCGCCGGAAGTTTGTGGGTGTGTGCACAGCCGTAAGTCTGCACAAACTCCACTGAAACACAATAAAGTCTAAACTCTTGCTGTGCAAACTTCTTCAATTCGCACTAAAGTGCGAATTGGGGGGTCAGATTCCCGTTCTAAGGAATCTGCACTCGCTTTAGGCGCCTTTCTTTTTTTGCGCCGGCGGCAGACTAAATGCACGCCGCCGTAAAAATGCACAAATTCCCGAGCCGCTTTTTCTTTGATGCCACAGGCGCAAAGAAAAAGCTTAGCAAAAAGAAACGCCAACAAGATATTTCGCGCTCTGCGGAGCGCGACAAGGGCTTCGCGCCCTTGACCGCGCCGCCTTTTAAAAAAGGCGGGCGAAAACCTTTATCGCTTTGACGGCATATGTCTGTTTTGCTTAAGTATGCGGTCGCGCCTCAGTCCTTCAATATTTCCGTGATCGCGGTGCCGTCTGCCCAAGGCATTTCGGCGCCGAGGATCTTTGCATATGTCGGCGCTTCGTCAACGGTCGGGCGGCGCTCAAGCTCAACGCCCTCGCGGATGTCGGGTCCGAAGCCGAAGAATACAGGCTGCGGTCCCTTGTCAGGATAATGACCGTGCGTGGCACGTCCGAAGCGATAGTCGGAAAGGTCCATGGGCTGGACCATCGGGCGCTTCCAGTCCTCCGAGAAGGAGGTGTATCCGTCAGACTCAATAACAAAGGAGAAATCGCCGGAAAGATGATCGCGCGCCTCTGCCTCCTCGGTCGTCAGCACCTCGCTGATGCCGTAAATGCCCTCGTCGCGCATGAATTTAAGCAGATCGTAGGTCTTCTGCCACGCCGCCTTGTCGGTGGGGTTCTTCAGCTTAATCTGAGCGGAAAGTCCGGTCGAATGGCAATACGCAGTCCAGTCGGTCAGCTTGCCTTCGGCATCGGTCTCGATAAGTCCGTGGTCGGCAAACATTACGTTCGGCTTAATGTTGCGGACGATATCAAGCTGTCCGTGGTCGCTCACAAGGAAGAAATTGGTGTTTTCGTACACGCCCGCTTCCTTTGTCGCCTCGATTATTTCAAAGAACCATCTTTCGGTATCGTTTACGCCCTTTGTGACCTGCTCGGTGAAAAGACCTGTTTTGTGACGGTAGCTGTCAACGTCGCCGGTGTGGAGCATAAGAAGGTCGGGCTGGTGCTTTCTGATTATGTCGCAGACGCAGCGCACAAGGAACTCGTCGGTAGCGGGATGAGTGCGTATCTTTACATTTTCAAGATGCGGAGCGCAGCACTCGTCGTAAAGCTCCTCGCTCGTTCCGGCACGCAGGAACGCCGCCTTTTTGGTGTCGTCGGGCGACTGAGGCCAGTACTCGGCAACGAGCCAGTCGATATCGGGGTGGCAGCCGGTAACGGGCCAGAACACCGCAGCGGTGGTAAGACCGGCACGCTTTGCGGCGGTAAAGATATCGGGGCATTTTATATTGTCGGCAAACCATGTCCACGGAACGTTTTTAAGCTGACCGGGACGGAAAACCGAGTTGTTCACAACGCCGTGCTTGTCGGGATAGCAGCCGGTGGACATTGTGGTGTGGCAGGGATATGTAACCGACGGCCAGATGGTGCGGGTGCGCTTTACGCCCGAACCCTTGGCGTACAGATCGCGGAAACGCGGGCTGGTTTTGATGAGGTATTCAATATCCTCGTAAACCATTGCATCGCAGGAAAAAACGATTACTTTGCTTTGAGCCATTTTGGTGGATCCTTTCTTGTTATGGACGGTCGGGGCGGGAGCAGTATGCCCGCCCAAGACCCTTTTATTACATTATAATTATACCGCCTCGGACCCGCATAGTCAAGTAAAATCATAATTTTTATGAGGATTTTTCCGACGCAAGGCACAAAAACAAGCATCGGCTACCGCGCAGACGCACGACAGCCGAATATATGTAATTACACCTCTCGGTCGGACGTCAGTCGGACCGGTTGGACCTTCAAATGTAGGCCTTATTTAGTTGTATAACTCCTTTATGATTCCCCGGAAACTATATTTGTCAACATTTTTATTAGTAAATTTGTTAAACCACGGGGCTGCCGCACATTAGTGCGGCAGCCCCGTGGTTTTTTATCCCGCCGCTTCGTCTGCGGCGCGTTTTTTCTTTATTTCCGCCTCTGCGGTCATTTCCTTGACCTTCATGAGTCTTGCGCGGCTTCCGCGTTCGTCCTCATCCAGCTTCATGGATATCGTTTTGATGGATTCCTGGTACCGCGGCATGAGGATATATTCACGCGCGTTCACGCGGCGGCGTGTGCGCTCTATCTCTCCCGCCAGAAGCTGTGCGGTCTTTTCAAGCTCCGCGAGCTTTATCATATCCGCCGACAGTGAGGAAAGCTCCTCCAGCGCCGCGTCAAGTCCCGCAGGTGTGAACGCCATTCCGTAGCCGATGCCGACGGTGATATCTC
>CAUABN010000301.1:0-2565 GCA_958427275.1 uncultured Anaerotruncus sp. | reverse complement strand
GGGTCGATCTGCTTGAGATAGATCTGCTCACCGGCAAGGCGGCGCTTTACAAGGGCGGCGCGGCGCCGTCCTACCTGCGCCGCGGGGACAAGATATATTCGCTCTCCTCTCAAAGCGTGCCGCTCGGCATAATCGGCGAGCTTGACGCGGGCAAGACCGAATTCGCGGTGGAGCCGGGAGATATGATACTTATGATCTCGGACGGCGTATTGGCGGGTACCGATGAGGATGCCGACGGCAGTTATGTCTGGCTGCTCGATCTGCTTTCGGCGTGCGATGCGCGTCACCTTGACGAAACGGCGCGGCGGGCGCTGCGCATGGCGCGCATTGCGGGAAGCCGGGACGATGCCTCCGCGGCAGTTATCGCCATCGGCGAGGAGCCGCCGCGCCCCGGAGACGGGGCGTGAGGACGTGCGGTAAAGGGTGTCTGCCATGCATTGTGCCGCATCCCGGTTTCCACTGTGTGAAAACATCCCGTACACTCGCGGATTTCGGCGAAAAAAACGCAAAAAAGCGCGATTTTTTGCGTTTTTCTCTTGAAAAACCGTTTTCCCTGTGATATAATTATAACAGCTTCATTTAATAGCCGAAAGGGGAAATAAAATGGGAAAATTCGTTATCAAGGAAACCAAAACAGGTTTCAAATTTGACCTTAAAGCAGGCAACGGCGAGATCATCGCTTCGTCCGAAATCTACAATGCGCTCAAGTCTGCGCAGAACGGCGTTGAGTCGGTAAAGAACAACGCTCCCATCGCAAATGTTGAGGACCAGACCGTCGAGGGCTATGCCACCGAGAAGCATCCTAAGTTTGAGATGTATACCGACAAGGCGGGCGAGTACCGCTTCAGACTGAAGGCAAAGAACGGCGAGATCATCGTGGTATCCGAGGGCTATAAGGCGAAAGCCGGCTGCCTCAACGGTATCGAGTCTGTCAAAAAGAACTGCGTTGACGCCAAGGTCGAAATGGCCGAGAAGAACGACTGATTGGATTTATTACATAAATAAACGGCTGCCGCGCTTATGCGCGACAGCCGTTTATTATGCGGGCTTTATGAAAGCATTGCTTCCATCTGGGGCATTTCAACGTCGCCGAGAGCGGCGGTGAGGGAAATGCTTACAAGGTATTTGCCGACAAGACGGATATAGATGATCTGCTCTATGTTGACTGCCGTGCCCGCTACCGAGGTTTCAAGAGTCGCCTCAAGACGGCGGTATTCGTGCTCGCCTATCTTTGTGGTGGTAGTGTTGCCGAAGGTGTAGGACATGCCGCTGCCCTCTAACTGCTTGGTAATGTTTTCTTTGAGGCTTTTAACGCAATCGTCAACTGTGTTGACGGTCGCCGCAAGGGTGCTTATTTTTTCGATGGTCATTATGACGTTGCTTCCGCCGGTGCCGTTGGCGTGGAATTCGACCATCGAGGAGACATCGGAGGTTTCGAACTTGTCGCCGTCCTTCATCATATCAAGGGCAACGCCCATGGATGATGCAATCTCCTCGTCGGTGGAAAATGTCCAGTCGGAGGGGGCGGTGAATGTGAGATCAAGAAAATCGCTGTGATAAACGTTTCCGTTTACTGTACCGCGCTCATATTTTTTGGCAGTCTTCTTGTCGCCGCAGGCGCAAAGCGAAGCGGCAAGCATAAGAATTGCAAGAATAAGCGCAAGTGTTTTTCTGTTTTTCATAATTGTGACCGTACCTTTCTGTCTTGGTAAATTAATTATACATGAATTGGCTTGCGTTGTCAAGACCCCGGCAGTGCAGTTTCAATAAAAACGGTTGACTTTTACGTGATAATGTGCTAAACTATTAAAGAAAACGACGACCATTTGAAAGGAGCGGTAAAATGGCAATTGCAAGAAGCGAGGCGACAGACAGGCTCTTCCGGAGCATTCTCAGCCTTGAGAGCATAGACGAATGCTATGATTATTTTGAGGACCTTTGCACGGTAAAGGAGCTGATAGATATGTCGCAGAGGCTCGATGTGGCAACAAAGCTCGCCGCCGGGGTGTCTTATCAGAAGATACAGGATGAAACCGGAGTCAGCTCGGCAACGATAGGCAGAGTGAACCGCTGCCTCAATTACGGCAGCGGCGGATACAGAAAAATGATCGGGAAGCTGAAGGACGGAAAAGGAAATAAGTGACGCGATGCGATATCCGCCGGCGGGGAATTTAGTTAAAATAAGATTTCGAAGTTCAGTTACCCCGCCTCACCAAGCCGCCTGCGGCGTCTTGGTCAAAGTTCTGTTGTAGAAATTTACGCGCCTTGACCAAAGACAATAATGACTTGTAGATATGAATCTGCACTCACTTCACCGACAAGGAGCTTCATGTTCTGAAGCAAGGCGGGGAATTTAGCTTTGATAAAATTTCAAGGTTCAGTTACCCCGCCTCACCAAGCCGCCTGCGGCGTCTTGGTCAAAGTTCTGCTGTAGAATTTTACGCGCCTTGACCAAAGACAATAATGACTCGTAGATAAGAGTCTGCACTCACTTCACCGACAAGTTACTTCATGTTCAGATGTTACTATGGACAGGAAGTAGATATAAAACAGCACTCATTTCAC
>CAUABN010000300.1:0-2566 GCA_958427275.1 uncultured Anaerotruncus sp. | reverse complement strand
AAAGAAGGAAAGCATAAGCCGCCAGACGGTGGAGATAGCCGACCGCGTGGTTGACAAGCAGATGCGGATAGTTCAGGAGATAGCCTCCCTGCTCGGCGAGACCGCTGCTGAAACCAAGATCGCGCTGACAAAACTGAAGGAGTCGATTTCCGATGAATGATTTATGTGCCGATATCGGCTACAAAAGCATAAACCACTTCGGTGAGCAGCTTTGCGGCGACCGTGTAGACGTTGTGGAGGAAGGCGAACGTTCATCGGTGATAGTGCTTGCCGACGGACTGGGCAGCGGCGTAAAAGCCAGCATCCTCTCCACGCTGACCTCAAAGATAATCTCCACCATGATGGCTGAGGGACTTTCCATTGAGGACTGCGTTGAAACGATAGCCGCCACGCTGCCGATATGCTCGGTGCGCGGTGTGGCGTATTCCACCTTTACCATCATCCATATCGAAAACAGCACCGACGCCGAGGTCATCCAGTATGACAATCCGCCGGTCATACTTCTGCGCGGCGGCAAAAATTACGATTACCCCATGACCGAAATGCAGATAGGCGGCAAGCGGATATTCCGTTCCTCGATAAAGCTGTGCGAGAATGACATTTTTGTAGCCATGAGCGACGGCTGTCCCCATGCCGGAATGGGACTTTCCTACAACTTCGGCTGGAAGCGTGAGGAGATAATCGAATTCCTTGAGACGATATCCGAGGTCGGATACACCGCAAAAACGCTCTCCACCATTCTTGTGGACGAATGCGACCGTCTTTACGGCGGCAAGCCGGGAGACGATGCAACTGCCGCCGTGATACGCATACGCCGCCGCGTGCCGATGAATATACTCTTCGGTCCGCCCTCAAACCGCGACGACTGCGACCGCATGATGTCCCTCTTTTTCTCAAAAGAGGGCAAGCACATAGTGTGCGGCGGAACAACATCATCCATCGCCGCCAAATATCTCGGCAAACCGCTTCGTCCCAGCCTCAATTTTGAAGCATCCGACGTGCCGCCGACCGCCGAGCTTGAAGGCGTAGATCTTGTCACAGAGGGCGTTATAACCGTAAATAAGGTACTCGCATATGCCCGCGATTATCTTGCAGGCAACCGGGAATATGAAAAATGGAGTCTCGGACGCGACGGCGCGTCACAGATAAGCCGTCTTTTGTTTGAGGAAGCCACCGACATAAACTTTTTTGTCGGCAGGGCGATAAACCCCGCGCATCAGAATCCCGATCTGCCGATAAACTTCAGCATAAAAATGAATCTGGTCGAGGATCTTTCAAAATGCCTCAGGCAGATGGGCAAACGGATAAAGGTAATTTATTTTTAAGGATAATTCAAATATGAGAAAATTCGATACCAAAGTTCAACATCTCAAATACAAGGTCCTGCGCGAGGTCGCGCGTGAGGCGTGGAACGACACGCTTCTTGAGTCGGTCCTTGACATACCGATGAAGATCGTTCCCGGTACCACCCCAACGATGCGCTGCTGCGTTTACAAAGAGCGTGCGATCCTCGCCGAGCGCGTAAAGCTCGCCATGGGCGGCGACAAGGAAAATCCCAACGTCATAGAGGTCATAAAGATTGCCTGTGACGAATGCCCCATGGGCGGCTACGAGGTCACAAACGCCTGCCGCGGCTGTCTGGCTCACCGCTGCGAGGACGTCTGCCGTCGCAACGCGATATCCTTTGACCACCAGCATGTGGCGCACATCGACAAATCCCTCTGCGTCGGCTGCGGATCGTGCGCCAAGGTCTGCCCCTACACCGCTATAATCAGCCGTAAGCGCCCCTGCGAGAACGCCTGCAAGATAAAGGCGATCTCCATGAGCGAGGACAAATCCGCATCCATCAACAACGAAAAGTGCATCTCCTGCGGCGCGTGCGTATATCAGTGCCCCTTCGGCGCGATAATGGATAAGTCGTTCATCCTCAACGTGATCGACCTCATCAAGAAAAGCGACAACAACAAAAAGTACAAGGTCTATGCGGTCGTTGCGCCCTCCATCTCCAGCCAGTTCACCTACGCAAAGCTCGGTCAGGTGATAAGCGGAATCAAGGCGCTCGGCTTCCATACAGTCATAGAGGCGGCTCTCGGCGCCGACATGGTAGCCGAGGCTGAATCGCGCGAGCTGGTCGAAAAGGGCTTCCTCACAAGCTCCTGCTGCCCCGCTTTCGTCTCGTTTATCGAAAAGAACTTCCCCGCCATGGTGCCCCATATATCACACAACCTCTCGCCTATGGCTACGATAGCCAAGTACATAAAGGAACACGAGGAAGGCGCAAAGATCGTCTTTATCGGTCCGTGCACGGCTAAAAAAGCCGAGGTACAGCGCGAAGCCATAAAGCCGTATGTTGATGCCGCGATGACGTTTGAGGAGCTTCAGGCTCTCTTTGACAGCCGCGATATCGATATCACTACTCTCGACGAGGATGTGCTTGACAACGCATCCTACTTCGGACGTATATTCGCACGCAGCGGAGGACTTTCCGACGCGGTGAAGGAAGCTCTGAAGGAACAGGGTCTTGAAGACTTTGATCTTAAGCCCTGCGCCTGCGACGGTATCGAGG
>CAUABN010000299.1:0-2576 GCA_958427275.1 uncultured Anaerotruncus sp. | reverse complement strand
CACTACCGAGCGGCGCATATCGTTTGAGTATACATTGATAAAAGGAAAGAATTCCTCTCCCGCCGATGCGCGGCGGCTCGCGGAGCTGCTCAACCGCTCACTGCGGCAGGACGGGCTGAATATGCCGATACACGTCAATCTTATACCGGTCAACCCGGTAAGGGAGACCGGACTCATGCCGCCGGATCGCGGCGAGATCGCGCGCTTTGCCTCGGTGCTTGAGGAGCGCGGTATACGCGCTACGGTACGGCGCCGGCTCGGACCCGATATCGATGCGGCATGCGGTCAGCTCAGACGCGCGGCGGCAAAGCAGGCACAGGAGAGCGCGGAGTAGCCCTGCGGCACACAATATTTGCACGTATATAACTATTTCGCAAAATCAGAGTCAATTTGAAAGAGTATAATGTAAGGTGCGGAATTATCTTCTGCACGGCAGGGAAAGGAGTCATGGTATGTCATTCAAATGCTACGGAGTAACCGACATTGGCTCAAAACGGGTTGAAAATCAGGACTGCTTCGGCATATATACGGTCGGCGCGGCAACGCTTTGCATCGTCTGTGACGGTATGGGCGGTCATGCCGGCGGGGCTACCGCATCGGGGACCGCGCGTGACGTTTTTGTTGAAGCGGTGCGCGATACGCTCGGCATACACGGGGACGAACAGGGCGACGGGCTTCCCACCGCCGCTGCGCTGCGCCGCGCGCTCGAACGCGGAGCGGTGCTTGCCAACAGCGCCGTGCGGACAGCCGCCGACAACGCCGAGGATCTTGCCGGAATGGGTACGACTCTTGTCGCCGTTCTTCTTTGCGAGGGCGTCGGCGGGTGCTTTGTCAATGTCGGCGACAGCCGCATATACGACGTGACAGAGGCGGCGATAACCCAGATTTCCCACGACCATTCATATGTTCAGCATCTTGTTGATATGGGGCAGATGAGCGCCGACGAGGCGCGCGTGTCCCCGGTGCGCAATGTGATAACCCGCGCCGTCGGGATCGATGACACGGTGCGTCCCGACATCCGTTCGGTGGATATGTCGCTTCCTCCCGACGGCAGACGCTGGTTCCTGCTCTGCTCGGACGGCCTTTCCGGATGCGTCAGCGAGGAGATAATCCACACCGTGGTGAGCGACGGCGGGACCCTGCGCGAAAAAGCCGAGGGGCTGGTCGAGCTTGCCAACGCAGCCGGCGGTCCCGACAACATTACCGTGCTTATAGTCGAGCTGTAACGGACGGATACATATCCGGCGCATGACGCCGGAGCAAATAAAACGGAGAGCCGTCCCAGGCAAAAGCCAAGACAAAAGGAAAATGGAAAATTCAAAATCATCCGGAACACCAATATACGAAAAATACGTATCCAATCTGCTTGACGGCAGATACAGGATAGAAAAAGTGCTCGGCACCGGCGGAATGGCGGTGGTCTTTCGCGCGCATGACGAAAAGGAAGACCGCATGGTCGCCATCAAGATGCTTCGCGACGATATCGCCGGCGATCCGGAGGCGGTTGCGCGTTTTGTAAACGAGTCGCGCGCGGTCTCTATGCTCTCTCACCCCAACATCGTTGCGATACACGATGTGTCGGTGGAGACCGTGCACAAATACCTTGTGATGGAATATATCGAAGGCGTGTCGCTTCGCGCATATATGGACAAGCGCGGCGCACTGCCGGCTAAGGAGATAATCTCGTATACCGAGCAGATACTCTCGGCGCTGGTGCATGCGCATTCAAAGGGCGTTGTGCACCGCGATATCAAGCCGCAGAATATCATGCTTCTCAAGGACGGTACCGTAAAAGTCATGGACTTCGGCATTGCCAAGCTGCCGGACAGCGACACCGCCGCCATGTCTGATAAAACGGTCGGGACCGTTTACTATATCAGTCCCGAGCAGGCGCAGAATTCCGCGGCGGATGCGCGCAGCGATCTTTACTCGCTCGGCGTCATGATGTACGAAATGTCCACGGGAAAGCTGCCGTTTGACGACGAAAGTCCGATATCTGTCGTGCTTATGCATATGCACGACAAGCCCACGCCGCCGCACCGTGTCGATCCGTCGATACCGCGCGGGCTTGAGCAGATAATACTCTATTCAATGGAAAAGAATCCCGCCAAGCGCTATCAGTGCGCGGCGGATATGCTGCGCGAGGTGCGTCGCATAAAGAAAAATCCCTCAACGCCGGTGCTGAGTCCCGCGCGTATCGCGGCGCTCAAGCGGTCGAGCCGCAACCGTGCGGAAAACAAACCGTCGCATTCGATGACGCCGATAATCCTCGGCGTGGCGTTTGCGGTGTTCATAGTCGGCGTCGTGTCGCTGTTCTACGCGCTCGACGAGGTCGTCGGCGTTATGACGAGCAAGACTGCCGGCGTCGAGATACCTGATTTTTCGGGGCTTGACCGCACGCTGTGCGAGGAGAAGCTGAGCGAGGCGCTTGCGGCGCAGGGGCTGAAGGCGGGCGACGTCACGCTTGTGTTTGAAGAAAAATATTCCGGGGACGCGGCGCGCGGCAGCGTGCTTGAGCAGTCTCCGACCCGAGGCTCGCACAAAAAGGTACCGTGTACGGTAAACATCACGCTGAG
>CAUABN010000298.1:0-2611 GCA_958427275.1 uncultured Anaerotruncus sp. | reverse complement strand
CCGCGCTTGCATCCATGCTCGGAGGCACAGGGGGAGGCCGCGGCAGCAAGCCGCCGGGCGGTGATTCCAACCGCAAAAAAAGGTGCGATCTGCTCAACGCGCTGAAGCCGTATCTTAACCCCCACCGTCGCGAGACCATAGACTACATGCTGGGGATAGAGCGTCTCGGCGACGTGCTGAAAAGCACTGTGAAGAAGTCCTGACCGTCCCGTCCAATGCTCAAAGGAGGGAGATAAAATGTATGCAAAAAACGGTGACCGACGGGTACCCGCCGGTATGACCATACCCGAGAATTACGGTGGAAATGCGTTTGCGCCGCGTGCGTCGGAAGCGCCACCGCCGTCCCCGGCGCCGCCTTCCGAAAGCGGCTGCGAGTGCCGGCGCGAGCCGCCCGCGCCTCCGTGCAGCGACAAGGAAAAGAAGCGCTTCGACGAGCCTCCACGGTGCTGTGAATGCAACGACAAGCCACAGGAAGTGCTGTGTACTGCCGCACGCCCGGAGCCGTGCGGAGACCGTCCTTCCCCACCGCACGGCGGCTTTATGAACATAAGCATAGGCACCGAAGAGCTTTTGCTGATAGGCATTATGGCTCTGATCTTTTTCAGCGGTGATGACCGTGACAACGAGCTTCTGATATGTCTTTTGCTCGTGCTGTTGATTTAATGTGAGATATACATCATACTTTTATTGTCGATTTCAGTCTAATTTAGATGATTATCATGCAAAAACGATTGATAAAAATATGATATTGTCAATAAAACAGCTTTTCTGTCACCTGCGCTACAACAAAAAAAGCACACCGCACTTCCCTGCATGAGCTTTGAGCCGCGGAGAATGCCGTGTGCTTTTATGCTGTTTGTGTATCACCATCAACGGTACGCGGACAGCTTTTTCCTTGCCTGTGAACCGATTTATTTACGCCGAGCACATAGCTACCGGTCGGGCTGTCAGCCATATGACATTGTTTCCGCCTGTGCATTCCCCTTTGATTTTCCGGCATCTCCGGACACCGTTTTTTACTCTTACGGTACTTGCGGTACGACCGCGCATTTCACCATCCTGTCAGGTAGATTTTCTGCCGGTACAGACAAAATGCCCGAGGCGCACAAGGGCCCCTTTGAAGAGTCCGTTTGCGCCGCCTCGGGCGATTATTATTTCGACATTTTATCAGTCGTCGGTAAGTGCTTTAAGTCCTTCGTTGAGGGTATCAAGCTTTGACTTTACGGGTCTCTCAAGAACCTTGAATCTTGTGGATGCACCGTTGAGCTGATCTCCGATTATCGTGCGGAATTTCTGATGCACCGACTCGATGTTCTTGGTGTAAAGAACACCCGGATCGATGTAAAGATTTTCGGTCACTATGTCAAGCATATCCCACGATGCGGGGTCCTTGGCATATTTGTTTTTAAGAGCTACCTCGTAGTATGCCGGGGTGACTGTACGATAGCTTTCGGAAGCCATCGCCTCAAGAACTGCGCCGATCATATCGCGGCGGTCATGGGGCGTCGTATTGGCAATACCGAACGCTGTCATCTGGTCGTGTGCGTAGCTGCAATAATCGTCTTGTTCAGCGTTAAGCATGGGTAGCGGAACTATTCCGTATGTATCCTTCATGCCACGCATATATTCACCCTCGGCCTCAATGATCCTCAGGGTAACCATTGCCGCCGTGCTCTCCGAAAATTTCTTTGCAATGTCCTCCTGCTCGGCATCTCCGCTGGTATGCTTTATGCTAAGCGCGCCTTCAGTGCCCCAGAACAGCTTCTGCATTTTGTCAACAGCCAATACTGTGCGCTCAAGGTCGAGAGAATAGACAAGATAGTTTTCGCTGTCCTTTGTAAGAATGGGGAGTTTGAACGCGCTCCAGTAGGGGTCAACTCCTATCTGGTCGGCATTGGAAACAAAGCCGCAGATATCGCCTTCGGATGTCTTCTGGTCTGCATCAACATCCTGCCAGAACTTCTGGCATATCTCCATCTGATAGTCGACCGTCCACTGATGGTTATTCACCGTGGTATAAAGATCCGGGATGTCCGGAACAGTTTTGAACAGGTCCGCATTGAAGAATGTCACAAAAATGAAACGGTACATCGACAGCGCGATAGCACCGGTACAAAAATACTGCTTGTCTCCGATGGATGCCGCCTCATTGAAGCCCTGCGACCAATAGGGACGCGCGAGATCAATGTTGTCTACCGACTTGAGGTTGGCAAAGCAGTTTTCCGCGGTATACTTTATCGTAGAATAAACACTGTTTGCAAAGATGTCGTAAAGGTGTCCGGTCGCTGCCTGATTGCGGATGATGTCCGCGACCACGTAGTTGTTGCCATCGATCTTCGTGTTTTCGATGGTAATGCCGAGGCGCTGCTCAACGACCTTGTTGCGTCTCTCGACAGCACTGTCGATAAGACCTCCGTCGCTGTTATCGATAGTGACCTCGTCAACGACCCATTTGTTTGAACGGCTGACGATGGTGACCGTCTCGCCGCCGAAATTCAGCGTTGTGGGTATCTCATCGCCGATCTCATATTTGCTTGTTGTTTCCGCCGGTATCGTATCTGTGACTTCTACAGAAGCGGTGCTTGTGCTGTCACCCTCGCCATGCGGCTTG
>CAUABN010000297.1:0-2617 GCA_958427275.1 uncultured Anaerotruncus sp. | reverse complement strand
CATGCGACGTATGCCACGGCAAGCGCTACAACCGCGACACACTTGAGGTGAGGTATAAAGGCAAGAATATTTATGAGGTCCTTGAAATGACCTCCGAGGAGGGCGTCGTCTTTTTTGACGGACTGCCCAAGATACGCCGCAAGCTCCAGACGCTGTGCGATGTCGGTCTCGGATACATCAAAATAGGTCAGTCCTCCACCACGATATCCGGCGGCGAGGCACAGCGCGTCAAGCTGGCGACCGAGCTTTCCCGCCGCAGCACAGGCAAGACCATGTACATTCTTGATGAACCCACCACCGGTCTACACACCGAGGATGTATCGCGTCTGCTCACCGTACTGCGCCGCTTTGTTGAAGCGGGCAACACCGTGCTCGTGATAGAGCACAACATGGAGATCATAAAGACCGCCGACTATCTTATCGACCTCGGTCCCGAGGGCGGCGATGGCGGCGGAACACTCGTTGCCTGCGGCACTCCCGAGGAGGTGGCAGCCTGCCCGGCATCCTATACCGGCAGATATCTGCGGGAGCATCTCCCCGGCTTCCGCACGGCAGCGGAGAAAAAATAAAAGATCGTATTCATACAGTTTATACTGTATATTTTCGCGAATATTCACTCGGCACTGAATAAACACAGCTCATATCCGGCGGCATGCATAAAATGCATACCGCCGCTTAAATATCGCACAAAAACGCATACCGTCAGCTCCGTCATTAGTGAATATGCAACAAAATCAAAAAATATTCAGAAAAGCCCTTGACAGCTGAATAATTATGCAGTATAATACGCACATCGAAAATAAATATCCACTCACGGATACATACAAGGAGTACACACCATGAAAAAAACATTAAGTCTCATTCTCGCCGCGGTAATGATAGCCGCCGCGCTGCTCACCTTTGCTTCCTGCGGTAAGTCCGGAAGCGGCAAGGTCAAGGTCATTGACATTGCACTTTCCGAAGAGGAATATGCATTTGCCGTAAACAAATCGGACGATGAGCTGCTCACCAAGGCAAACGAATACCTCGCCAAGATCAAAGCGGACGGCACCTTTGATGCGATCTGCAACAAGTACTTCGGCGATGGCACACCCACAAAGATAACCTCCTCGACTCTTGACGAGTCCAAGGATCAGCTCGTGGTCGCTACCAGCACAGGATTTGACCCTTTTGAAATGGTCGATGAAAACGGAAAGTTCTACGGCGTTGACCTTGAGATCGCCGCCGGTCTTGCCGAGTACCTCGGCAAAGAGCTTGTTATCCAGGACATGAAGTTTGAGGCTGTTATTACCTCTGTCCAGACCGGCATCTGCGACATCGGCATGGCGGGTCTTACCGTTACCGAAAAGAGAAAAGCCAGCGTAAACTTCGGCGATTCCTACTACAACGCTTCTCAGGTTCTCATCGTTCCCGAGGAATGCACGGTTTTCGATTCCTGCAAGACCGCCGATGACGTTGTTGCCATCCTCGACAAGCTGACCAAGTCCAACAAGATCGGCTGCCAGACCGGTACGACCGGTGAAACCTACATCGTCGGCGACGCCGACAAGGGCGACGACGGCTACGGCTTCAAGGGGCTCCCCGCCACCAAGATGGGCTATGACTACGCTGCTCTCGCAGTCACCGCTATGATAAACGGCGAGATCGATTACGTCATCCTTGACAACGCACCCGCAAAGGCCATAGCAAAATCCGTAAGCGGCAAATAAATAATAATTCATCACGGATTCCGGAGCCTGTCGCAAAAGGCGGCTCCGGAATTTCGGGACAGGAGATATCCTAATGGACATAGCAATCAAATGGGAAAAGTTTTGGCAATCCTTCTGGGTCCAGGAGGGCTACCGGCGCGTATTTTCCGACGGTCTTACCAACACCCTCATAATCGCGGTGTCGGGTCTTCTCATCGGCATTCTGATAGGCACTCTCATTGCCTCGGTCAAGGTAATGCCAAAATACAAGGTCCTCCCGCGCGTGCTTGACGGTATCTGCAACGTATACGTCGGATTTTTCCGCGGAACGCCTATCGTTGTTCAGCTTTTGCTGTCGTACTATGTCGTATGCCCGCTTATGGGGATCAAACTCGGCTCGCTGAACACCTGCATACTCGTATTCGGCCTCAACAGCGGAGCCTATGTCTCCGAAATAATGCGTGCCGGCATTCAGTCGGTCGATCCCGGTCAGATGGAGGCGGGGCGCGCCCTCGGTCTCCCCTATGCCGCCACTATGATAAAGATAATCGTGCCCCAGGCGGTAAAAAACATTCTGCCCACGCTCGGCAATGAGTTTATAGCTCTTGTCAAGGACACCTCGGTAGCCAGTTTTGTCGCCGCGGTGGACCTCTACAAGGTCTTTACCGAGATCGGTACGAGCAACTATGAATACCTCATGCCGTACCTTGCAATGGCGCTTATATATATAATTCTTGTTCTGCTCATCACACTGCTCTTCAAACTGATAGAAAAGCAGCTCCACCGCAGTGACCGCGCATAAGGAGGCCCGCAATGGAAAACAAAAACCAGAATATATCCCATCCCGGCGATGACCTTCTTGTGGTAAAGGATCTCTGCAAGACCTTCAAAAACGGAAAAAAGACCGTTTATGCTCTCGATCACGTCAG
>CAUABN010000296.1:0-2623 GCA_958427275.1 uncultured Anaerotruncus sp. | reverse complement strand
CGCAGGTCGGAAAGCATGGGCTTTTTTACCTGTCTCGATTCGGGACCTCGGGAAAGCTGCGCGCAGCAGATGACGGGAACGTTCAGCTCCTTTGCCATCAGCTTCATTCCGCGCGTGATCTCGGCGACCTCCTGTACGCGGTTGTCGTTGTGCCTGTCGCCCTGCATGAGCTGAAGGTAGTCGATGACCACAAGACCTATATCGCCCTCGCGGCGCAGCTTTGCCTTCATTCCGGTAACGGTGATGCCGGGCGTGTCGTCTATAAGGATGCGGCTGCCGCTCAGCCTGTCCACCGCACCCGCAAGGCGGGTCCAGTCGTCGTCGGTGATATTTCCGGTCCTCAGCGCATATGAACTTACCAGCGCCTCACTGGCGAGCATACGCGTTGCAAGCTGCTCCGCCGACATTTCAAGCGAGAAAATGGCTACCTTTTTGTGAGTTTTCAGAGCCACGTTCGTCGCAATGTTCATTGCAAAGCTCGTTTTACCCATGCCGGGACGTCCGCCCACAAGGATAAGGTCCGAGTTGCCCATGCCAGCCAGCACCTCGTCAAGGTCCGAAAATCCCGTTTTCGTTCCCTGCGATGCCTCGGGGTCTGTCTGGAGCTGATGCAGATGCTCGTACACCTGAAGGAGCACCTTTTCGATGCTGATAAAGCTGCGGTCGTCGCGCCCCTGTGCTATCGAATATATTTTGTTGCCCGCATAGTCGAGAAGACTGCCTACATCGTCCTGTTCGGAATATGCGCGCTCGGCAATGTCCTCGCCCGCCTCAACGAGACTGCGCAGCAGGCTTTTCTCCTTGACTATTTTCGCGTAATCGCGGATGTTCAGCGCCGAGGGAACGCTGTCGATGAGCATTTTTATATATCCCTCGCCGCCGGATTTGTCATACACTCCGTCGCGCACAAGATTGTCGATAAGGGTAACAACGTCTATCTGATTGCTGGTGGAGAAGAGCCGCAGCATAGCCGCAAATATCTGACGGTGCTCGGCAACGTAAAAATCGCTGTCCGAAATGCTGTCGGCTATGTTTCTTATGGATTCCGGGTCGATGAGTACAGAGCCGAGCAGTGCCTGCTCCGCTATCATCGAAAACGGCATTTTTTTGGTGATATCGTTATTCATACTGATCAAAACCCGTCGGGAGCGCGTGCCGCCTCCGACCGCGCGCCGCCCTTTTTTTTATTTTTTGCAGACGAGGATGTTTACCTTACCGTCAATATCTCCGTAGAGCTTTGCCGTAACGGTGTACGAGCCGTATGCCTTTATCGGATCGCCGAGCGAGAGCTTGCGGCGGTCTATCGCGATGCCGTGCTGCGCTTCGAGCGCCTCGGCGATATCCTTGGTGGTCACCGAGCCGTAAAGACGCTCGTCCGCGCCGGACGACGCATATATTTTTACCTGCACGCCCTCAAGCGCCGCCGCGGTTTTCTGCGCTTCGGCTCGCTCGGTCTCTATGCGGTGCTTTTCGGATGCCTCACGGTTCTTTATCTCGTTCATTACCTTGGCGTCTGCGGGGACCGCCAGCTTCTGCGGGAAAAGGAAGTTGCGCGCGTATCCGTCCGATACATTTACGACCTGATCCTTTTTGCCCTGTCCTTTTACGTACGTTGTAAGTACGACCTTCATTGATTTATCTCCTTGTTTTCCTTTATTTTTTATGCCAGATAAGCGTCTATGCACGCTTTCAGTCTTGTCAGTACATCCTTTACTCCGTCGCCGCGTATCTGAGCGCCCGCCGCGTCGAAATGTCCGCCGCCGCCGAGCTGTTCAAGCACGAGCTGAACGTTCACACTGCCGTCCGAGCGGGCGGATATCATGACTTCGCCGTCGGTCTCAAGCAGCACGAACGCCGCGGCAACACCGCGCACGGTAAGCATTTTGTCAGCCGCCTTGGAGGCGGTCACACGGTCGGCGGCACGCGCCGCCGCAAGCGCGGCGCTGTCATCGGGATCGACTCCCGCCGCCGTGCCGCGTCCCACCGCTATCGCAATGCGGGAGCGGTATATGCACACCTCGGAGCCGAGCTTTGACTCGGTGATATAGCTGGTAAGATCCTCATAGAAGAATGTGCGCGCTATTTCCGAACTTGCGCCGCATTCGCGCAGATAAAGCGCCGCCGAGAAGGTGCGCGCTGTTGTTGAGCGGGTAAAGTCCTGTGTGTCCACCATAATGCCGGCAAGCATTATGTCAGCCTCGCGGCGGGAAAGGCCGCGGTGTCCGCCGCTTCCCGGCTGTCCTATGCCGGAAAAGCCGAGCATTTCAGCCACAAGCTCGCAGGCTGATGAGGCGGATGGCTCGATGTATGTCAGCTCCGGCTCGTTTTTGAAGTCCCCCGCCTTGCGGTGGTGGTCTATTATAACGGTGCGGAAGGCATTGGCGGCTATCTCGGGTGACTCGCATATCGCGAGGTTGTTCACGTCGGTGATGATGAGCAGTGTGTCCGAGCGTATCATGTCAAGCCCGTTTGCGGCGTTCACGAACAGCTCGCGCCCCTCGGCTGCAAGCTCGCGGCGAAGCCCCTCCGTACACACGGTGAAGTTGCGGTTCTGCATGTCCACCACTATCCTCACATCGTCGGTGAAAAGCGAGGCAAGGCGCGCAAGACCCACCGATGCGCC
>CAUABN010000295.1:0-2632 GCA_958427275.1 uncultured Anaerotruncus sp. | reverse complement strand
GGACGTCAAAAAGCGGTTCGATGCATCCGAACACGGCGGCGCGCCGCTGCTTGGTATCTCGAAGCCTGTTATAAAGGCGCACGGATCATCAAATGCAAATGCCGTAAAAAATGCGATAAGACAGGCGATAAACTATTCAAACACGGGAGCTATCGTCAGCATCGCGCGTGAAATAAAGAGCTTCGGCAGCGCCGAAGCCGGTTCGGGAGCCGCGGATGCCGCGGCAACGGAAGGGAGTCATGAAAATGCAGTCGGTAAACAATGATACGGTATTTCCGGGTGTCGAGCTGCTTCCCGCAGATGTTGAAAAGCTCGAGGAGCGCATAGGTCATCATTTTTCCGACCGCAGACTTCTGCTTGAAGCGCTAACGCATTCTTCGTTTTCAAACGAACACCGCGCGGAGCGCCTGCCGTGCAATGAGCGTCTGGAGTTTCTCGGCGACTCGGTGCTGTCGGTGATAACGAGCGAGCATATTTTTGTCCGGTTCCCGGACAACCCCGAGGGCGAGCTTACGCGTATGCGCGCCGAGCTTGTCTGCGAAAAGGCGCTGGCGGTATATGCCTCCGAGATAAACCTCGGACATTATCTGCTTCTCGGCAACGGCGAGGAGCGCGGCGGCGGACGCGAACGCAAATCGATAGTTGCCGATGCGTTTGAAGCCCTGATAGCAGCCGTGTATCTTGACGCGGGGGATGCCGACGGAGAGCGCGATGGCAGAACTGCGGTCAGAAAGTACCTACTCCCGCTCATCGACGACATGATGAGCGAGATACTGCGTCAGTGGCACGGAGCGGACTACAAGACCCTTCTCCAGCAGCTGATCCAGCGCTCGGAGGGCGAGATACTTGAGTATGTGACCGTTGAGGCGACCGGTCCCGATCACAACAAGACCTTCCGCGTCGAGGCGCGGCTGAATTCAAACATAATAGGCGCCGGCAGTGCGCACAGTAAGCGCGCGGCGGAGCAGGAAGCGGCGCATCAGGCTCTCAAACTTTTCGGAGAGCTGTGAGATCCGGCGGGGCGCCGCATATTGCGGAGTCCCGCCGATGCTTTTTTGAGGTGACATATCATGAACGATCATTCCGGACATGAAAACAAACACGAATACTATACGTTTCCGCTCGGGGAGATAGGCGCCAACTGCTATATCGTCGATTGCGGAGGCGAAACGGCGGCGGTCATAGATCCCGGCGACGAAGCCGGGGTGATCGTCGGCGAGCTTGAACGACTGCACCTTCGTCCGGGCGCGGTGCTTATAACGCACGGACACTTCGACCATGTAGGCGCCGCGCGGGAGCTTGCGGAGCGCTACGGCTGCCGTGTGTGGATGTCGCGCGCCGACCTTGACCTGCCCGACAGACTTGCGGGGGACGCCTTCTGCACCGACGGGTACGGCGAGGGGGACCATGTGACCGTCGGAGACGCCGTGTTCACGGTCATTTCAACGCCGGGACACAGCCGCGGGTCGGTCTGCCTGATCCTTGACGATCTTATTTTTACCGGGGATACGCTGTTCTACAACTCGTGCGGACGCACGGATTTTCCGGGCGGGAGCGTGGCGGATATGCAGAAAAGTCTTGCGCGGCTCGCCGCCATGCCGGGGAATTATACTGTACTGCCCGGACACGGTGCGGCGACCTCGCTTGAACGCGAGCGCCGCAGTAATCCTTTTATGATGAGGGCGGCAGGCAGATGAGACATATAAACATTCCGGTTTTTATACCGCATCTCGGATGTCCTAACAACTGTGTTTTCTGTAATCAGCGGACGATATCCGGAACATCGGAGTTCCGTGAGGAGGATGTGCGCGGTATAATAGACTCCGCGCTTTCCACCGTGCCGGAGGACAGTAAGGTCGAGATCGCCTTTTTCGGCGGCTCGTTTACAGGGATCGACCGTGCGCTTATGGTGCGCCTGCTTGAGCTTGCGGATGAATATATAGACAGCGGCAGGGTCGATACCCTGCGGTGCTCAACGCGCCCCGATTACATTGACGATGAAATACTTTCGATCCTTGCCGCACATCATATGACCACGGTGGAGCTGGGCATACAGAGCACCGACAACTGCGTGCTGGCGGCGAGCAGACGCGGACATACCGCCGAAATTTCGCGCCGCGCATGCCGCGCCGTAAAGGCGGCGGGTATGAATCTGGTAGGACAGATGATGACGGGGCTTCCCGGAGCCGATGAGGAGAGTGAGGTGCGCACGGCGCGCGACATATGCGATATGGGCGCCGACGCCGCACGCGTTTATCCCACGGTCGTTTTCCGCGGCACCGAGCTTGAGGCTATGGCATCGGACGGCAGATACAGCCCGCTCGACTGGCACACGGCGGCGGAACGCACCGCATCGGTGCTTGATGTGTTCGATCGCGCCGGGGTGCCTGTGATCCGCGTCGGATTATGCGCGAGCGAGGGACTTGTATCGCCGGATTCAGTCGCGGGCGGAGCGAATCATCCCGCAATGGGCGAGCTTGCGATGGGCGCGCTTTTCTACCGCCGCGAGACGGAGGCGGCGGATGCGGCTCTGGCTTCATACGGCGGAAGTACCGACGGCAAAACGATGAAGATATTAGTCCGCCGCGGCGGACTTTCCGCCGCCGTGGGGCAGAAAAGATGCAATATTTGC
>CAUABN010000294.1:0-2633 GCA_958427275.1 uncultured Anaerotruncus sp. | reverse complement strand
GGGGTCAGCGGAACCTTCCGTATGACCGGCAATGCGCACATCACCGCCTGCCGGGAATCCGGCATTTCCCTGCACGGCGCATATGGAAGAGGCACGCAGGTCTACCTTTCCGGGAACGCCGCAGTGACGGACTGCGTTTCCTCCGCGAGCGGTTCCGGCGCGGGAATCCACATCAATTCGGGATCGACGCTCTTCCTTTCCGGCAACATCCGGTTCTCCGGCAACCGCTATCAGAACCCGAATACCGGGGAAACATGGGGAGATGACATTCTGATCGATTACGGTGCCATCTGGTCTTTTGTAAGCAACCCGAGGAGATATGAGTACCCGCCCGTCCGGATAAACGGGACCATCGGCGAGGATGTGAGGATCGCGTTCAATGTGGGCTGGAGTTTAGAGGATGCCCTGCAGTGCAGGATCAAAACCAATCCCGTCCGGCTCATCGGCGGCGAAAACTACACGCTGACAGCCGACGACGTTGTGCATTTCACCACCACACGTAACGCTTCCGAGGGTTATATCTTTGCCTATGACGAGGAAACCTCCGGGATCGTTATGCGGCTTGACCACTACCACTGCATCTGCGGCGGGAATACCTCCATCGGCGACCACACATCGCACACCGACATGGGCTGGGCGATGTGGACCGGGACCGACGACCTTCCCTGCAATTACAACAACGTTATTTACTCCTCGATCAAAGACGGCTACTGGTACCTGACGGACGACGTAACGCTCGACAATGAGTACATCGGCTATTTCTCTGACTGTGTGCGCCTCTGCCTGCACGGAAAAACGATCACGCTTACGGAAAATGCCTGCATGAAGATCACTAAGGGCGAGCTGATCATCACCGACTGCACGGGGCAGGGCAAGATTGTCTTCCCGAAGGACGGCATCGCGCTTGAAAGCAACAGCTATCGGTACGGCAAGCTCACGCTCTTCGGAGGCACGATCCGGGGGAGCGCCAACGGAGATTCCGACCGGACCGGCATCCGGGTCACGAGCACCGCAGAATTTCTCATGTACGGCGGCGTAATTGAAAAATTCGGACACGGCGTCCGTGCGACGGGAAAATTCATTATGTACAAAGGAACCATCCGCGACTGCCACGTGATCGGAAACGGCGGCGGTGTTCTGGTCGATACCGGCGGCGTCTTCATCATGAAGGACGGCAGCATTGAAAACTGCTCCGCATGGAACGGCGGCGGTATCTGCGCGGACGGCGGCACGCTGACCCTGGCGGGCGGTACGATTTCGGATTGCTCGGCGATCACAGCGGGCGGCGGCATTGCGACGTTCGACTTTGCCGCCTTTGAACTGGACGGGATCGTGATCCGCGATTGTGAAGCATGGCAGGGCGGCGGGGTCCGTTTGCTGTCCTCCTCGGCACAAGCCGTGATGACCGGCGGAAAGATCACCGGATGCCGGAGCACCGACCCGAGAAGCCATGCTCTCTACCTCGGCGACAACGTAGACTTCCGGGCGCTTGGCGGCAGGATCGAAGGCACCGTCTGCACGGCGGACGGCACAAAAATCACCGGCTCCGCTACCGGAACTATCTTTAACGATGCGGTCTACCATTCGTTCAACGCGGGGACCTTCAGCGGTCTTAGGTTTGAGGGGAACGGCAGGATCGTTTACGAATACCGCGTATACTATTATTCGGCAAGCGGCATTCTCCTTTACATCAACAATGAAAACGCAGGTGACGTATACGGCGACGGCACGGTATCCTATGACGACGCTGCCAAGACACTGACGCTGAACGGCGCGACGCTGACCGGGCAGCAGACGCTCGGTACGACGGACCTCTCCGGCACCCTGACCGTGGTACTCATCGGAAACAACTCCTTTGAAAACGACAAAAACTTGATCAGTCACACAGGCGGCGACCTTCTCATCAAAGGGACCGGAGTTCTGCGCGCCGGTTGGATCGAAAACAAAAACGATATTATCATTGAGAGCGGAAACCTTGTGCTTGACAGCCGGGGAACGGCTTCCGGGGCTTTGGGAACTTCCGATAACAGACTGGTCGTAAATGGCGGCACGCTCACGCTGATCGGCGATCCCTCCGCACTGTATCAAAATGGCACACATACCGTCATTGCTGACCTGATTCCCGGTATACAGATGCTCGCGGGCAGTGCCGCGGACGGCTCCGATGCTACGGAAATCAGCGATGAAACCTATAAAGACAAGGCATATCTCCGCTTTGAAGCGCGGACCTATCGCGTCATCTTTGCCCCCGGCAAGGACGGAAGCGGTGCGGAATCGACCGTGACAAAAACATACGGCACCGATATCACACTTCACGGCGCGCTCTTTACCCGCACCGGCTACACGCAGACCGGATGGGCAACGACCGACGGCGGCGTCAAGGTCTATGAACTCGGCGGAACCTACACCGAAAACGCGGCAATCACGCTCTATCCCGTGTGGACGGTGAACAAGTATACCATCACCTTTGACACGGACGGCGGAAGTGAGGTCGCTTCCATCACGCAGGACTACGGTACGACCGTTACTGCTCCCGCGAACCCCACAAAGGTCGGGTATGTATTCGATGGCTGGTCACAGGACATTCCTGCCACTATGCCCGCAGAGAATATAACACTGAAGGCTAACTGGAA
>CAUABN010000293.1:0-2636 GCA_958427275.1 uncultured Anaerotruncus sp. | reverse complement strand
AACCGTCAGAATATGACATGGCGCCCTCCGAGCGGACCGAGAGCAGGTTGCCGCCGAGGTATGTTACGGCAGTCTTTGTGATCTCGTATTTTACGGCGATGCCGTTCTGGGTGAAGTCGGCAAGACCGAGCAGACGGTTTTTGAATTCGTTCGCGGCGATATCACCGAGAAGCGTGTTTATTTTTGACTGCATATCGGGGTTTGAAAGTCCCGTCAGTTTGGGATAGCGCAATATCTTGCGGCTCTTCTGCGCGCCGACCTCGGCTATCACCTCTTCAAGCATGACAACATCGTAGTCATAGCTGACAACGTCAACGAGCTGCGTCGTCTCCTCCGTGACCGGTTTGGTCACAGGCAGGTCGGGGTCGCGCGTCGTCTCGTCGGAAGGGAGCGTCCCGATCGTCTGACTGTCGCTCGTCACCTCCGGGGAGGTGAGCGCAGGGTCTTCGGTGAATTCGTCTAAACCCACAACGAGCGAGTGCGCGGGGGAACCATCCGCCCGGCGGCATGAGGCAAGGCAGACAGCCGCCAGAGTCGGAAGCAGGAGCGCGAGCGCGAGCGGACGTGCGAGCGTACTGTTTTTGTTTCGTTTTTTCATTGTTTATCCTCTTTTGGGGAGATTGACAGGCAAAATCGCGGGTCAACGGCTGCTGTCGGCTTCTCCCGTGAGCGCGGCTATGAACTCTCCGCCGTCGCATTTTACCGGGACAACCGGAACACCCAGCTTTTCCGAAAGTTCAGCCGGCGTCATGTTGCAAAGGAAGAGATCGCCGTCGGAGCGCAGGGCGTTGGCGGGGAAGAAAAGCGTCTCGCCCAGCTCCTGTCCCGCCAGCTGAGCGGCTATGTCTTTGCCGGTGAGAAGACCCGAGACCGTTATGGTCTCGCCGAAAAAGTCGTTGCGGATGCGGTAAACATTCACGCGGAGATGCCCGTGAGCCGCCTCTGCCTTGCGAGCAAGCGCGCATATCGTGTCATAGGCGGCATACCCGGTCGCAACGGATACCACACGCTCCGGCGTGCCTTCGGGAGCCGGTTCGGTAAAGCGCAGCTCGCTCTCGGCTTCCTCGCCGAAGGAGGTGAGCATGCCCACGCCGTCCTCTATCTGCCCGTAATCCTCGTAAAATTCGGGCGGTGGGAGCGGGACTCCGCCGCGCACGTAAAATTCGTCCGAGCAGCGGACGATGTGACTGCCGCATTCGGCGTAGAATTTGTCGGACCAGCGCGTCACCTGCTCTATCACCGCGCGGCATTCCTCCCCGTTGAAGAGAGTGAGGGGCGGCAGTCCCTCGCGGTATTTCGTGATCCCCGCGGGAACGATCGTTATCGCCTCCAGCGAGGGGCGCAGACGGTCAAGATCGGTAAGGGTCCGCTCAAGCTCCGCGCCGTCGTTTATGCCTCGGCAAAGAACTATCTGTGCGTGCAGCACTATCCCTGCGGCGGCAAAGCGGTCAAGGTATGCAAGCGTTTTGCCCGCAAAACGGTTGTGCATCATGCGGCAGCGCAGCTCGGGGTTCGTCGTGTGTACCGATACATTGATGGGCGAGATGTGCATTTCGATTATGCGGTCTATCTCGTGTTCGGAAAGATTGGTCAGCGTGATATAGCTGCCCTGGAGAAAGGAAAGGCGCGAGTCATCGTCCTTGAAGTAGCATGTGGGGCGCATTCCGGGCGGATTCTGGTCTATAAAGCAGAATATGCACGCATTGCGGCAGGAATGCTTTTCGTCCATCAGCGCGCTGCCGAATTCAAGCCCCGGGTCGTCCTCTTCCTCCTTGCGGATCCTGAAGACCTCGCGCTTTCCGCCGCGCATGACCTCGAGCTTCAGGCGGCGCTCGTAAATGCGGAAGCGGTAGTCAAGCACGTCGCATATTTCGTGTCCGTTTACTGCCATAAGCTCATCGCCTGCAAGCAGACCCGCCTTTTCGGCTGCCGAGCCTGCGCTGACACCTGTTATAACGACCATTCGTAACGCCTCCTTTCGTGCATTATATCATAATATTGTATCACAATTACCGCGCGTTGTCAATGGCGGCGAGGTATTCCTCCAGGCATGCGCCGGACTTGTACATTTTTGCCGCGTGATATCTGCCGATATAGCGCAGATGCCACGGTTCGGCATCGTGACCGGTCGCATCGGTCTTGTCGGCAGGGTAGCGGATCACAAATCCGAACTTGTGAGCGTTTTCGCACAGCCATGCGTAAAAGGCGCTGTCGGCAAAGCTGCCTGCGGTGGGCAAGGTGTCGGCAAGGTCAACGGCAAGCCCGGTCTGGTGCTCGTCGGCGCCGGGTTCGTCAAGATATGATGACACCACGCGGCGCGCGTCTATGAGCGAGAGGGTGTAGTTGCCCTTCTGAATGTAGTTTTCGGAGAGATATGTTCCGCCGAGCACCGCGTATGCGCGGTCGCTGAAGCGCTTGCCGGTAGCGGCGTAGTTCTGGCGGCTGTAATTGCGTTCGGCTGTAAGACAGCTGTCAAACAGCGCCGCGGTATCATCGTATGAGACGTAGCCGGACGCAGCCCTTATCGAGGTGAATCCGGCGCTCGCGGCTTCGGTGAGCAGCGCCTCAAGCGATTTCGCCGCATAAAGGCAGAGCGTTACCGGGTCTTCCGTATCACGCGACAGCGGCACCGTGGT
>CAUABN010000292.1:0-2647 GCA_958427275.1 uncultured Anaerotruncus sp. | reverse complement strand
GCCGGACAGCAAATCCGACAGCACGGAGAGTGATGACTGATGTTTTATTTTATCAAAGGTGAATTGGCTCTTCTTGATCCGGGTTTTGCCGTTGTTGACGCCTGCGGCGTAGGCTACAAGCTGACGATAAGCGGAACAACGTATTCCGCACTTCCCCATATCACGGGCACTGAAGCACCGAAGGTGAAGCTGTATTCGCATCTTTCCGTGCGCGAGGACAGCATCGAGCTTTACGGCTTTGCAACGCTTGAGGAGCTGAATATCTTCAGACTCCTGATATCGGTATCCGGCGTCGGTCCCAAAGCCGCAATGGCTATACTTTCTCAGATGTCCCCGGAAAAGCTGGCGCTCGCCGTCTGCACAGAAGACAAAAAGGAAATTTCAAAAGCTCCCGGTATTGGTCCCAAAACGGCTGCACGCATAATACTTGAGCTTAAAGACAAGCTCAAAGCCGAGGCATCTGCGGCGGATAACGATAATGCCACAGAAGGCACGGTAGCAGCATCTGACGCAGGCGGCAGATCCGCAGAAGCGCTTGACGCCCTTACCGTGCTCGGATTCAACCGTGCGGTAGCACTCGATGCTCTGCGAGGTATAGATATTGAAAACACGGATCTTGAAGATGTTATCAGTGACGCACTGAAAAAACTCATGAAATGATCGGAGGTCACATGACAGACGACGAATTGGATCTTGAAAACCGGATAGTGACCGCTTCATATACCGCAGGAGACGATGAATTCGACACTTCGCTGCGTCCGCGGCGTCTTTCCGATTATATAGGTCAGGAAAAGGCGAAAGAAAACCTCAGTGTCTATATCGAAGCCGCAAAAATGCGCGGCGATGCGCTTGACCACGTGCTCCTATACGGTCCCCCCGGTCTCGGAAAAACAACGCTTGCAGGGATCATTGCATCTGAATTGGGCGTAAATTTCCGCGTTACGTCGGGGCCAGCCATTGAAAAGCAGGGCGATCTTGCAGCGTTGCTGACAAATCTGCAAAAGGGCGATGTTCTTTTCATTGACGAAATACACCGTCTGCCGCGCACGGTCGAGGAAATACTTTACCCTGCCATGGAGGACTTTGCGCTTGATATTATTATCGGTAAGGGTCCCGCGGCGCGCAGTATCCGTATAGACCTCGCGCCATTCACGCTTATCGGCGCAACGACACGTGCCGGACAGCTTTCAACACCGCTACGCGACCGTTTTGGTGTAATATCGCGGCTTGAGCTTTACAATGCAGAAGAGCTTACCGCCATAGTCTGCCGCAGTGCGGGCATACTTGGGTACAGTATCAACGCCGACGGCGCGCATGAAATAGCGACCCGATCGCGCGGAACGCCGCGTATAGCCAACCGTCTGCTCAAGCGTGTGCGCGACTTTGCACAGGTAAAGGGTGTGAATGAGATAAACTCGGATATTGCCTCGTACGCCCTGGCACGCCTTGAAATAGACGAGCTGGGACTCGACAATATCGACCGTCGGATGCTTGAAGCAATAATCGACTTTTACGGCGGCGGTCCCGTAGGACTTGAAACGCTTGCGGCAACGGTCGGAGAAGAAGCGGTAACGCTTGAGGATGTTTACGAGCCGTATCTCATACAGATCGGATTTATTGCACGCACTCCGCGCGGCAGATGCGCAACAAGACTTGCTTATGCCCACCTTGGCAGAACGTATGTCCCGCATAACGATCCGCTCGTGCAGACCGATCAACAGCTGAAAATATTTTCCGATAACGAAAATTAAAAGCCGACCCACTTGACCCGACGGCAGATATGTCGTATAATTAAGTCAGAATAAAAGATTGTAATTAAGCGCAGAACGAGAAAGGCATGGTCGTGAATCAAACATGAAATTACACATTGACTTCAAAAAATTCGTAATACTGATACTCGCAATGGTGGTGCTTTTCATTCCCACCTATCTTGCGATAGGCAGTTATTATGCCAATCAAAAGGTACCGCGGACCAAGGATTATTCGGAGCTTGTACTGAAGATCCCGGACGGCTCCACGGCTACATTTACAAAAGAAAATGATACCGATGGAATGCTGGCGGCATTCGGCGAAATAAACCGTGCCGGAGAAGCGGTCGATTCTCTTCCCGCCGGATACAGCGGCGAATCCTTCCTGCTCGGCACATTCAAGCGCGAAAGCGGCGATACCGTAAGCTACAAATATTATTTTTCGGCTGATGCGGATCAGTGCTATTTTGCCGATCCGGAGGGAAAGATCTTCAAGATCGCAAAAAGCGATGCGTTGAAGTTTTTTGATACGAAATATTCCCTCTACCTCTTCGGCTCCGCCAAGCCCCCCATCCTTACTGTTGCGGGCAGCAATACGGTATCTCCCGCCGCAATAAACTGGAACTATCTTGTCGGCGGTATATATCGCAAGGTGACAGACGGCGCAACACCCGGAACGGCGCAGACATTTGATCTTACCAATGACCTGAGCCCGGTGTTTTCGATAGCACCCACCGAGTGTACGATAAAGGTGTACAGCGGCACCGAATTGCTCTTTGAAGGCACTGCGGACAAGCTCTCCGGGCTGCGTGTTGAAAGAAACGACACACTTACATTCGACATAAGCGCAAAATGGGCACAGACCGAAGGATGCGAATATTACGGCGATGCTACATATA
>CAUABN010000291.1:0-2651 GCA_958427275.1 uncultured Anaerotruncus sp. | reverse complement strand
ATCAAGACTCGGCGTGTCGGATACAATCGCGTTTTCGGGTATTATATTGAAGTTACGCGTTCTCTGGTGGGACAGGTTCCGGAGGACAGATACATACGCAAGCAGACACTTGCGAACTGTGAGAGATATATAACTCAGGAGCTTAAGGATACCGAGTCTGCAGTGCTCGGAGCCGGTGACAGGCTGTGTACGCTGGAGTACGATCTTTTTACCGAGATACGGAAAAAGGTTGCGGAGAATTCCGCGCGTATACAGCGTGCTGCAGCGCTTCTCGCGAGGATAGACGTATATATATCTCTTGCGTCGGTTGCTGCCAAAAACAATTACACTTGTCCGCACCTTAATGTGAGCGGCGCCATTGAGATAAAGGACGGGCGTCATCCCGTAGTCGAGCTATTTGTAAAGGACAGTTATTTTGTGCCTAACGATACGTCGCTTGACATGAAAAAAAACCGCATAATGATAATCACCGGTCCGAATATGGCCGGTAAGTCCACATATATGCGGCAGGTGGCGCTGATATCGGTAATGACGCAGATAGGTTCGTTTGTGCCTGCATCAGATGCTGACATGTGCATAATGGACCGCGTATTTACAAGGGTCGGCGCATCGGATGATCTTGCATCAGGGCAGTCGACATTCATGCTTGAGATGACCGAGGTCGCGAACATTCTCAATAACGCGACAAAGAACAGCCTTGTGATATATGACGAGGTGGGGCGCGGGACATCGACCTTTGACGGCATGAGCATAGCGCGCGCAATTATTGAATATACTCAAAGCCGTAAAGTCGGTTGTAAGACGCTTTTTGCAACCCATTATCACGAGCTTACCGCGCTTGAGGATGAGCTTGACGGCGTTGTGAACTATAATGTTGCTGCACGCAAGCGTGGCGATTCCGTGATTTTTTTGCGCAAGATAGTTCGCGGCTCGACCGATGACAGCTACGGTATCGAGGTCGCTAAGCTTGCCGGGGTCCCGAACGAGGTGATAAAACGTGCAAAAGAGGTGTTGGCTGATGTCGAGGCCCGTTCACGGGCGGCGGCTGAAGCCGACGGATCGGTGCATAAGCCGGTGGATGACGGCACAATATCAATAGAGGACTGCATGCGTGAGCAGGTCATAAACGACCTGAAGGCTGTCGATGTAAATACGCTTTCTCCGATAGAGGCGATGAATTTCTTATTTGAACTTCAGAAAAAGCTCAAGTGATACTGATACATAAATTCTGAAAGGAAAATCGGAAGTAATGGGAAAGATTAACGTTCTCAGCTTTGCTGTTGCAAACCTTATAGCCGCAGGCGAGGTAGTAGACAGACCTTCGTCTGTCATAAAGGAGCTTATTGAAAATTCCGTGGACTCAGGGGCTGACCGTATCACCGTGGAAATAATGCGCGGCGGTATTTCGTTTATGCGCGTCAGCGACAACGGATGCGGTATGACTCCGGAGGATCTCCCGGTCGCTGTAAAGCGTCATGCAACAAGCAAGATACGCACCGCGGCTGATCTTGACGGTATCACGACGCTCGGCTTCCGCGGTGAGGCGCTTGCGGCGATATGTGCCGTTGCAGATGTGCGGATAATCTCAAAGGTCCGCGGGAGTGAAATGGGGGCAATATACGAGATCAGCTGCGGACGCGACGGTGAGCTGAGCGAACGGGGCGCGTCGGACGGTACGACTGTTATTGTTGAAAATCTGTTTGCGAATGTTCCCGCAAGACTGAAATTTCTCAAAAAGGACACAACCGAAGCGCTTTCGGTGGGCAGTGTTGTAGAAAAAGAGGCGCTGGCGCATCCCGAAATTGCTTTTTCATATATCTCCGACGGCGTGGTCAAGCTTGAAACGTCGGGCAACGGTGAACTGTCAAGCGCTGTGCGTTCTGTTTTCGGCAAGGTGTACAGCAACGGAATGCTTAATGTAGATGATGAGCGCGAAGGTGTGAGGGTAAAGGGATTTATTTGCTCTCCCATGCAGGTGCGTCCGAACCGCAATTACGAGAATTTCTTTATAAACGGAAGATATGTTAAATCCAAAACCGAAATGGCGGCACTGGAGCAGGCATATAAATCATATATCCCGCCGGAGAAGTTTCCGGGGTGTGTCCTTGATATCGAGATAGCGCCGAACGCCGTTGATGTCAATGTACATCCGTCCAAGCTCGAGGTGAAATTTTCGAATGAGCGGCCGGTATTCGATGCGATCTATTTTGCAGTTCGCCGTGCGCTCACCGAAAATGAGCGGCGTCCGGAGCTGGGATTTGACCCCAACGACCATATGCCATCGGTATCATTTACTCCGCAGCGCGCCTCCGATGCTTTTGTTCCGGTAAGGAACGGTGGCGGAAGCGGCGAACAGCTTGAGATAAATTCAAAAACAGATGACGTGGACATTACGAAAAAAACGGAAGAAAAAGCCGTAGTACCCGATTATGTGCCGCCGTCTGAATACATTAAAAAATTCGACCCGTCAACAGCCGCGGAAAAGCCGTATCTTAACGGTACGCGTCCTCCCGAAAACATCAGAGAATATGCAGAATATCTCGCATATCGCGGGGACAACATTGAGATCGGGATAGATGATGAGACGACAGGCTTTGAAGGCTATGTATCTCCGGGAATAGATTATGTCGAGCCGGAGATCGTGCGTCAGA
>CAUABN010000290.1:0-2653 GCA_958427275.1 uncultured Anaerotruncus sp. | reverse complement strand
ATGACCTTATCGCCTTTTTTGTAGCCCTTCTGGAAGACCTCAACGACCTGCCCTTCACCCGCCGACTCATCGTCAACATGCATCACAGCATTGTGAAGGTTGGGATCAAAGGTCTCTCCTTCAGCCTTTATTTCTTCAACGCCGAGTTTTGCCAGCGCTTCGGTAAAGCTCTTGAGCGTCAGTGCAAGCCCCCCGGACAGCGCCTCGGCATCCGTACACCCCACCGCTCTGTCAAGGTTGTCGAGCACGGGAAGCAGCGCGCCTATCGCATCGGAATACGCATCGGCATAAATACCGTCCTTTTCCTTTGCCGCACGGCGCCGGAAGTTATCGTACTCGGCAAGCATACGCAGATATCTGTCGTCCCCTGCCTTTTGGGCATCCTCTGCCGCGGCAAGCGAACGCTCAAGCTCCGCAACGCGCGCTTCAAGCTTTTTTACCTTCTTTTTTTCGGAATGCGAAAGCTTTTCCTCCTCCGGCTCCGCCGCGCCTGCGCCGCTGCCGGTACTCTCAGCTGCCTTTGCATCCTCTTTTGCTTCGGTTCCCGCCCCGGTCTCCTTTTTTTCCTCGGAGACCTCTGCGGTCTTTTCTTCTTTTTCTATGTCTGTCATTTCCCTCATCCGTTCCTTATTTTATTCGGACTCCCCGTCCTTTTGTTTTCCGGGAAGCGCCGGCGGCGTCTCGCTGACGCCCGGGTCTATCATTTCCCCTATCATTCCGCAAAGACGCTCTATCGTTTCAAGCACCCTTGCGTAATCCATTCTGAGGGGACCGAGAACTCCTATGACGCCCACCGTCTTGTCGCCGCGTTTTACCGGCTTGAAGACCAGCGAGGAATTGTTCATCACCCTTACGGGCGATTCCGAACCGATAACGACCGATATCTCGTCGTCCTTTTCATTTGACACAAGGTCAAGTATCTCTTCCTTATGTTCAAGCGTTCCGAGAAGATTTTTCAGCTCCTCCGGATCCGAATAATCGGGATACTGGAGAAGGTGGTTTATGCCGGAAAGCCTCAACTCTCCGCTGTCAAACTCGGTCATAGTCTCGTATATCGTCTTGATGATCGGACTTATCAGCGCCGCATCTGCGCCCATTATCGCTTCGAGCCGCATCATGACCGGCAGGTTTATCTCATTCGCCGAAAGCCCCGCAACATTTTCGTTGAGGGCGGCGGCAAGTCTTGATACCGCCTCCTGAGACATCGGCGCGGAAAGACGCACATGCTTTGATATGACCGACCCCGTTGAGCTTATCATGATAAGCACAAAGCTCAGACCGTCGATATACGCCGTTTCAAAACGGTTTACCGTTACGGCGGCGCATTTCGGCTTGGCGGCTATGCCGGTATAGTTGGTGAGCGCCGAGGCGAGCCGCGACGCCGTAAGAAGCATCTGATCGACCTCGCTCGTTTTGCTTTTGAGCACCTGATTTATCTGCGCTATCTCACCCGTCGTCATTGCGTACCGCTCGATGAGCTGATCCACATAAAAACGGTAGCCAAGCTGGGACGGGACACGCCCCGCCGAGGCGTGCGGCTGTTCAAGATAGCCCATGTCCTCAAGCTCCGCCATTTCATTGCGTATCGTAGCCGAGGAGCATTTCAATCCCGGAAGCATCTGAAGCGACTTTGACCCGACCGGGTCGCCGTTCTCAATATACGATTCAACCACAGCCTTGAGGATCGCCTTCTTGCGCCCTGTAAGCTCGTCGCCGTACATTTTATCGTCACCTCCGTTTTGATTTTAGCACTCGTGATGGTTCAGTGCTAACCAACGCTAATAATATAGCACGAAAAGCCCCAGAGTTCGTGCTTTTTGGGTTTCCTTTCTGTTAATAAATTGTGAATTCTGGCACTTGTCCTTTTTTTGTGATAACAAACGCCTCTTTCACTCCACACACGGCGGACATAACACGGATCATTACGGTTCGGCGCAGCTGTTCTGCCGCCGGAACGACTGTATAAACGAAGACATCTCCCCTCGCCACGTTACGGCATATCCGCTTCACATAAGATGCTCATTCATATAATCGTCTGTGTCCTGCCCGACAGACTGCTGCTTCCCACCCGTTCGGGATCATCGGCAGCTATTTTATTAAACAAAATGATAACACCACAGTGTATTTATATTCACAAAACAGATGTATAATAATAGCGTGAAAAAATCACATACGAAAGGGATGTTTTATATGTCTGAAGAAAAAGAAAAAACAAAAGGCGGAATATCCGTCGAAACACAGCATATATTTCCTATTATAAAGAAGTGGCTATATTCCGACAAGGATATATTCATCCGCGAGATAGTTTCAAATGCCTCCGACGCAATAACAAAGCTGCGCAGGCTTGAGTCGCTCGGGCAAGCCGAAATCGGCGAGACCGACTGGCGCATAGACGTAACGCTTGACCGCGATGCCGGAACGATAACGGTCGAGGACAACGGCATAGGCATGACCCGCGAGGAGCTTGAAAAGTACATCTGCTCGATAGCCCTCTCCGGTGCGCTCGATTTTGTGGCAAAATACGAAAACGGTGACAACTCAAACGGCATAATCGGGCATTTCGGACTTGGATTTTACTCATCCTTCATGGTCAGCGACACGGTGGAGGTCAACACGCTCTCATATACGGGCGGTCCGGCGGTCCATTGGGTAT
>CAUABN010000289.1:0-2663 GCA_958427275.1 uncultured Anaerotruncus sp. | reverse complement strand
ATAAATGCTTTGCTTGATGTCGCCCACCATGAAAAGATTGCCTGGACGCGCGATGGCGCGGAATATCGCATCCTGTACCGGGTCTGTATCCTGATACTCGTCAACGAATATCTCCGAAAAGCGCTCGCGCCATTCAAGCGCGGTCTCGGTGGGAGCGCCGTCCGGCGAAATGAGCAGGCTGTACGCATAACTGCGTATATCGGAAAATTCGCATACCGCACGCGATGTCTTCTCCTCGCGGAAGGCGTCCCTGTACGCAATGAGCACACGCGAGAGCGCGCGCAGCATGCGCGCGGTGTCGCGCTCGGCGGCTTTTATTTCGTCGCGCGTCATTGAAAAATACCTTGACGATACTCCCGTAAGCTTTTTGCGGAACGACGTGCGCATGGCTGCCAGTTCCTCGGCGCGCGGCGGCTTTGTACCCTTTTTGAAGCTCGGCAGACGGAGAGGGGAATAGTCTGCAAGCACACGCCGCATGCCGTCCTCGTCCGCGCCGTCGGCACAGTGGCATAATGCCTCCACCGTTTCAAGGTCGTATGAGAATGCGCGCAGATATCCCTCGGGATATACGGCGTCGCCGCTTATTTCCTCAACGCATGCTGTGAGCATGCGCCGGGAATCGTCCAGCAGGTCGCAGATGCTGTCGAGAGCACACCTTCCCGCGCGGCTCTGAAAGAAGTCGCCCTCAGCCTCTCTGTCAAGCAGATCGGCGTCATCGGCGGGAACACTCATGCCGCGCGGCAGGCATTCGAAGCGCGGGATGATCCCAAGCAGAGTGTCGGCGAGTCCCGCGTCTCCTCGCACGGTCGTAAGGCAGTCGCAAAGGCGGGGAAAGTCGTCATCGGAGGCGTACATACGCTCGGTGACCCGCTGCATACAGTCGCGTCGTAACGGTTTCAGCTCGCTGTCGTCCGCGAGGCGGAAGGACGCGGGAAGCCCGAGACGCTGAAAGTTTTCACGCACGACGTCAAGGTAAAATGAATCTATTGTGCATATCCGCGCGTTACCCGCGGCTATCAGCTGGCGCGCAAGCCGCCTGTCACCCGGATCACGTGCAAGCGCGGCGGAAAGCGCCGCGCTTATGCGGGTGCGCAATTCACCGGCTGCCGCACGTGTAAAGGTCACGATCAGCATTTCCGAAATATCGGCGGGAGATTCGCTGTCTGTCAGCTCGCGTATTATCCTCTCGGTAAGCGTAGCGGTCTTGCCCGAGCCTGCAGCCGCCGACACGAGCAGAGTTCTGCCTCTTGTCTCTATTGCCGTGCGTTGTGAATTTGTAAATTCAACAGCCATATTAAAATACCTCGTATGTTTTGTTGCCCTTCTGCGCGCTGCGCGTCAGGCTTTCATGCGCGCACGGCAGACTGCACCGTAGCGGCAGTATTCGCAGGGATCTTTGCCGTCGCTCCCCGCTACCGGTATCGCGCATGCCCTGCCGGAGCGCATCCCCTCGGCAATGCCGCGCACAGTGTCCTCAAGCTCATCAAAAAGCCGCTCCATTCCCTTGCGGCTTATCAGCGCGGGCGACGGCGTGCCGTCGCGCAAATATGCGGCGCCCTGCATAAAGTGCGGGGAGCGGTCGCGGTTCAGCGCGTCAAGTACGGAATCGTCCTCGACCGCAAGTCCGGAGCGATGTATCGACCTTGCGGCGGCTGCCTTTATTTCTTCGGCCGTGCGCGGACGGTCAAGGCTCACCGTGGGGATATTCGCGGAGAGATATGTCAGCGCCGCAGGGACGGTGTCATCCCTCCGGGATGCTCCGCGCGTGAGGGCGTAAAGGTAGATCGGCAACTGTAATTCAAGTCCCTGGCGCACGTCGTCAAGTGAAAATTCCTTGGAACCGGTTTTGTAATCGACTACGCGGATAAGTTTTTTTCCGGTTCCGCGATCGTCGGCGACATCAACACGGTCCGCAATGCCGCGCAGTACGGCTACACCGCCGCCCGTGAGCGGAAATTCCGGCGCCGGTATGCCGCGTCCGCCGCGCATGCCTATGGGAACCTCGTATGCCATCGGTCTGAATGAACCGCCCGAAAATTCGGCAAAAATATCCGAAATGAGAAGCCCTGAGACAGCCGCAAGACGGTTTGTAAGGTGCCTTACCCGCGGTGTGTCAGCCGAGCGCCCGAGAGATCTTATATAGTCGTTTACAATTTCGTTGATTATCTGTGCCGAACGCTCGGGAGACGGCTCCTCGGCGTTCCCATCCCGCACGGTGGCAAGAAGAAACTTTTCAAGCACAAGATGAATGAAGGTCCCCATTCCCGCAAAGCCGAATTCGGCGCGCGCGCCGTCATCCAGCTTCAGTACATTTTTCAGATAAAACGCACACGGACAGCTTACAAAGGATTCTATTTTTGACTGTGTAAGCTCTATGCGCTCGCCGAAGGTTTCACGCGCAAGTTCCGGCGGTAGCGCTTCGGTCCGCGCGTCAAGCGGAGTCAGCGCCTTTTTTTCGGCATCGCGGAAGCCGCTGTCGGAGGCAAAATATTCGCGCAGTGCGTCGCCTGCGGAACTGCCGAGGCAAAGCGGCAGATATTCGAGCGCCGTGCGGCGGCTCCATATGCGGTCGAGCGGCGAGATATCCTTGTCCGTGGTCACATTTATGTACGGGAACAGCGCCGCCGTGCGCAGAAAGGCGGTCGAGGGGCGGCAGGATGATC
>CAUABN010000288.1:0-2669 GCA_958427275.1 uncultured Anaerotruncus sp. | reverse complement strand
GGAGCAAAGCAGACGGTATGGAAATTCAAGATATATCGCTTCTCTCAGTGCCTCATCCATATCGAGCACACCGCGCTTGATGATAAGATAATCCTCCTCATCCTCAAGCTCCGCAAGCTTTTTCTCGCTTGCCGTTCCCTCGGGAACGAGCGTGCGTTCAAAGCTGACCTTGAGCGTGCGTTCGATAGGCTCAAGACACCTTGCGCACTCGCCGCGGTACGGCACGTCAGCCTCCGATACAAGACGGATATACCCTCCGCTGTCGGTAACGCTGCCGTAAACATGAGCCGGCGCTGTGTATTCAATGCCGTCAGGCGCCTCGGTAAGCGCTATCTCATAGTCGACCGAAACTTCTCTGACCTCACCCCGAAGGAGTGCCGAAAGATCTATAAGCATTTTGCCTCCCAAATACGATAATATGACGGCACAAAAAGCGACAATACATATTATAATACACTCGGGCGATTATGTCAAGGTTTTTTGCGAAAATAATTGCCCCGGGTAGCTTATTTGTGCCGTCGGGCGGCTATTTTATGTATTTTTAATCGACTGACACCAAAGATCTTGCGTTGCAGCGAGCGCCGAATATATCGTAATCGTTGTCAAACGATTTTACAACATCCGATTCACCGGATGCGTTTTTCAGCTTGCATACATACCATCTGCGAGTGCCGCCCACGTTGTCGGCAGCCGCAAAAAGCGTATTGTCCACAGCCTCGTCAGCATTTTTGAGAATGATAACATCCTTGCCGGCAGTCAGTGTGTCGCCGTTGTAATAGCAACCGAGATAGTCCGCATCGTACCATCCGTTGCAATAGTAAGACGCAAGAAGCACCGCGCTGCATTTTCCAGCCTCCATTGCCGCATAAAAACCGCGCGGTCCGCCGAGAGTCACCTCGTATATCGAAAGCACCGCAAATGAAGCCATAATGTTGTTATGCTTGTTTATCGTTACCATCCGCTCCTTGCCGGTCGCGGGGTTGTAGTAATACGCAAACAGCGTGGATGAATCCTCGCACGGAGCCGAAAGTGCAACGTCGGACTTTGAACCGACGCCTGGCACCTCAAGCACCGGGACCACATCGGGTCCGGGCCTGTCACCGGGCGCCTGCTGTTTATAATCATCAGGCCAGTATCCTATAAGGCAATCGCATTTTGCAAAGTAGGATGCGTCGGAGAGTTCGCCGCCGGTCACAGCCGGGTCGTTCCCGCCGTCATCGGTCTGCCCCGCTTCCCGCGCGGTGGTATTATCGGGCGGCGTAACAACCGACGGCGTACATGCCATTAGGCATATCGCAAGCATGGCTAAAGCAATACTGAAGCACAGGCGTTTTTTCATTTTTTCTCCTCCATCGATAATAAAGATCCCCTGGATAAATATTTGGATGCATCCGAGACTGTAATGCCTGCACAACATTCCGCATAAGCGAAGCGGTCAACACAAAGGTGGTAAATTGCCGGTATCCTTTTATTCTTTGGTGCAAGCCCCATCCACATCTTCATTATGTCATAACTTCCACCGCTTGTCAATAAGAAAATTATTTTATTTATTTTTTTCAAAAAATAACAATCCAGACCGTATAATATGCATATAAGCCTGGATTTTTTAATATGAATTTCGGTTTTATTTTCCAGATGCTTTTTCGGAGAATATGTACGTCATACGTCCGAGCGGAGCGGCGTCGCCCTCGCGGTAGAAAGACCACACGCTGAGCTTTCCGTCCTCACGGGTGAAGCTGTCAGCCCACTTGAATTCAACGTCAACAAGGCTCGTCTCCCCCTCGAACGGGATGCCGAGAGCCGCACGCGGCACCTCTATCATCATTTCGCTTCCGGATATCTTCATGCGGCATGTTCCCACGCGCACCGATGTGCCGTCCGCACGCAGTGCAGAAAGCACCGCCATATCGCCCTCCGGAGCCTCAAGATTGACCGCAAAATCAAATTTTCCGACCCATTTTTCGGTATCGGTCCTGCCCGAGGAGATGAACAGAGTCATCTCATTGCCGGCTCCGGTCATTTTTATTTCAGCGGCAGTGCCGGCATAGAAATAAATGTTTTCAATATCTCTTGCCGCCTTGAGAGTGACAAAATCGTTAAGTCCCGCGGGCGTCTTGTACGGAATATTTCCAAAGCCGAACGCCGCACGCGCCTTTGTATCGTCGCTGTAATCCGTATAGCGCGCTGTTATGCCTTCCGCATTCCACCGGGCGAAGTCGCCGGTAATGTCTATACGGTTGATGCCGCCGACATCCACACGCGCCGCAGTGCCCTTGTAGCGGCGGATATATTCTGCCATCTGCATATAGTAGTTGTCTCCGAAAAGACCCGCCATAGGCTCGGCATCGCGGCTCGTGTTTGGGTCGCAGCAGTCAACAAAGAATATCGGCGTAGATGTGGTAGGCTTTTGACGCTGAGCCACCCATTCGTTCCAGCCGGTAATGAATATCATTTCGGGATCGACACTGAGCGCCCATTCCCATTGCTCCGCAAAATTGTAGCCGTAAAGCACTGCATCGGGCGAGGTATCGTTGGCTCCGTTATGCCACGAGCGCGTGCGGTCGTTGGCTCCGTACCACGCCGTTGCACTCATCATGCAGGTCGCGGAATGCTGAGCTATCGAAACGTTTACGACCTCACGCCTGCCGTTCAGACCATAGATAGCGTTA
>CAUABN010000287.1:0-2674 GCA_958427275.1 uncultured Anaerotruncus sp. | reverse complement strand
CTTACGTCCAGGTATTGAAAAAGGTCCCCGTTGATATAGCTGTCGCTGAGGATCACGCCGACCTCTTTGTTCACCACAGGAGCTGTTATCTCGTCATACACGGCAGTCGCATCCATGGGCTTGTATGTGCGGATGAACACATCCACGCGCCTGCCGCCTGCGTTTGCGCCCGCAACGGGATCCCCTTCGATCACAGTAATATAGTTGTAGCATGGTCCGGAGTTTTCCTCCGCACGGTTGGGCGTATATATTCCGACCACGGTATACGTGCGCTTTTCCCCCGGCTCCCATGTCTCCTTGACCGATAGGCTGTCGGTACGGTAAAGCGGTGCGCCGTGCCTCGTCCGCTCTCCGAGATCGATCGTCACCTCGGTCCCTATTTCCGCCTCGTCACCGTTCGGAAGGACCACCTCGGTCCCGTTTTCGGGGAGGCGTCCCGCCGTCAGAACGATCCCCATGTTGTAAAAAAATTCGGGCGACACCGCCGACACCGCTATGAACGGCGTTTTGGCTGTCATCGTAGGGTCGGTAAGCTCACACCCGTCATAGCGCATGAAAAATATATCCTCCACACGCTCATCGGCAGCGAGCCTTTGCACCACCTCGCTGTTTGCGGCGCCCAATTTTGCATACCAGTTGCCGCGTATGTCCTTTGCAGCGCGTACACCGTAGTCATAAAGACTTGCCATGAGCGTTGTTACGGCTGTTATCATGGCGACAGACAGAATTATCCCTATTACCGTAACGGCAGTGCGCGTGCGGTTGCCCGCAAGCTGACGCCGCGTGATCCTTGAAAGCACATTCATCTTGTCACCTCGTCACGCGCTATTTTTCCGTCCTCGATGCATATCACGCGGTCGGCGCGCAGGGCGATGCTCTCATCATGCGTTATCATTATAAGCGTCTGGTGATATTTTCGGTTGGAAAGCCGCAAAAGCTCAACGATGTTTTGCGAGTTGTGCGAATCAAGGTTGCCTGTCGGCTCGTCCGCAAGCACTATCGCGGGAGCGTTTATAAGCGCCCTGCCTATCGATACCCGCTGCTGCTGACCTCCGGAAAGCTGACCCGGCAGATGATGGCGGCGCTCCCAAAGCCCCAGTGTGGCAAGCAGGTCGTCAAGATGCTCGCCGTTTACCTTTCTGCCGTCAAGCAGCACCGGCAGAGTTATGTTATCCTCCACGTCAAGCACGGGTATGAGGTTATAGAACTGGTAGATGAGTCCGACCTGTCTGCGGCGGAACACCGCGAGCTGTTCCGCTGTCCCGGCAAAAATATCCTCACCCCCGACAAATACCTTACCGCTCGTGGGGCGGTCAACACCGCCGAGAAGATGCAGAAGAGTGGATTTGCCGGAGCCGGAAGGTCCGACAATGGCAACAAATTCACCCGCGCTGACCGAAAATGAAATGTCATCCACCGCGCGCACCTCATTTTCACCGCTGCCGTAGATCTTTGTAAGGTTTTCTGTTCTCAATACTTCCATAAGCTGTACCTCCCGGGGTGATATTTCTGTGTCTTCAGGCTTATCCGATAATATTATAACGTATCACGGTGACATTACGGTGACTTTTTTGGTGCTTTACAGCTTTTACAGGCAAAAATATTTCCGCATTATGAGCCGTTCATATGATCAAACGGGACTGTCACGCATAAGCGCGGCAGTCCCGTCAGGTTTTTTATTATATCCTCTCAGCCGAGGAAAGTCCCTATGAGGTTTGAAGCAAGCACTATAAGCACAAGCGCCACAGGGTAGGTCGAAGCGTAAGCCGAAGCGACGTTATCCGTTCCGGATACTCCGACAAGCGTACCGAGTGCGGGTGTACTGGTCATACCGCCGGTAATGGAACCGAGGTTGTTGAGAAGCGGAAGCTTGAAAACGTACTTTGCCATGAAATAACCGACTATCATGGGGATGGTGGTCATAAAAACGCCGGCAAGGAAGCCGTATACAACAAGCATTACACCGTATTCGGATGCAGCGACCTGTGCGACAAGCTCAACGCCGCCCTCAACACCCGCTCCGATAAGGAAGAGCATGAGTCCGAATTCGCGGAACACCTTGAGTGTGTGATCCGGAATGCGGAGAGAAAGTCTGCCAATGTGTCCGAAATGACCGAGAATGAGCGCCATGATGAGCGGACCGCCGGTCGTTCCGAGTGAGAAGGTCGCGCCGTCAAAGCCCTTGGATGTCAGCGGGATCCTGATGGAGCCGAGAAGGATACCGAGTACGACTGCAAGTCCGAAGACGCCAAAGCCGAATTCATCAAGCGCGAAGAGTTTTTTCTTTGAGCCTTCCTTGGCTGCATCGACCTTTTTGGTCATTGCAATGGCTTCACGTTCCTTTGCCATGTCGGCATGGACAAGTTTGGGTATTATCTGCACAAACAGCACAACGCCGATAACGCCGAAGGGGTATGCCACTGCGTGTCCGAGCGCCACCAGCCCCTCCTCTTTTGCCACCTGTTTTGCGGCAGAGAAGGCGGGTGTTGAAGTAAGCGCACCGGAGAGCACACCGTTTGCAAAGTCACTGCCAATGCCGGGGATAAGCGCAAATCCGATTGTTACAGCCGCACCGAGCAATATTATAATAGCACCGAGCGGAACGTATGATTTTGCGTTTTTCTTAAGATCACGGAAAAAGTTGGGACCCGCTATCGAACCGACTGAGGTAACA
>CAUABN010000286.1:0-2696 GCA_958427275.1 uncultured Anaerotruncus sp. | reverse complement strand
CGTCAAACGGATATTCCGTTATCGGCAGAAGCTCAACATGCGTATATCCCATCTGCTTTACATACGGGGCAAGCTCGCGCGCCAGCTCGGTATATGAAAGCACGCTGCCGTCGTCATGACGCATCCATGAGGAAAGCTGCAGTTCGTAAATATTTATCGGTCGGTCGGTCATGCGTGCATCGGGACGCGCCGCCATCCAGCCGCCGTCATGCCACTCATGCTCCGGTATGCCGTACATGAGCGACGCGGTATCGGGCGGGCACTCCGCCGCAAATGCATACGGGTCGGCTTTGTAAAGCCGTCTGCCGTCGGCGGCGGTAATAAGATATTTGTACCTTGCGCCGCGGTGAAAGCCCTCGCCCTTTCCTTCAGCCTCCCATATGCCGCCCTCGCTTATGCGCGTCATGGCAAGCGTACCCTGCCAACCGTCAAAATCACCCGTAACGGCAACTGCCTCGGCATCCGGCGCCCATACGCGGAATACGAATCCGCCGTCGGTAGGATGCGCCCCGAGATATTCGTACGCGCGGAAATTCGTCCCCTGGTGAAAGAGATAAACCGGAAGCTCCGCCTCGTTTCGTGCGGTGTTGTTTTCTTTTTCTGATCTCAAAGTTGCCATAAACAGCCCTCCGACCTCTCTTTATATACACTTCTACACTTTAATTATACAACTTTTTTTAGTTTAGTCAATATATTTTTCCCGCGTGAGCCGAATTTATTTGCCCCGCGCCGCGTGTACGCACATTTTCGGCAAATTCACAAAGTACTCAAAGTTGTATCAATCCCTTGACACGTGGGCAGTTTATAAATATAATAATACATGTGGATTAAAATTACTACCGGAGGAAAAGAGTTTTGATTGAAGTTCGTAATCTGACAAAAAAATACGGCGATCATCTTGCCGTAAACGATCTTTCATTTACGATCGAAAAGGGCAAGATTTACGGATTGCTCGGGCCGAACGGCGCCGGAAAATCCACAACGATGAATATTATAACGGGATGTCTTGCGGCGACCTCGGGAAGCGTACTCATCGACGGGCATGATATTTTCGAGAATCCCATCGAAGCCAAGCGGCACATCGGCTATCTGCCCGAGCAGCCGCCGCTTTACACCGACATGACTGCCGCCGAGTACCTTGATTTTGTTGCGCACGCCAAGGGAGTTCCCTTTGATGCGGCTCTCCGTCAGGTAAAGGAGGTAATGCAGCTCCCCGGAATTGAGGATGTTTCGGACCGCCTTATGAAGACTCTTTCAAAGGGCTACCGCCAGCGTGTAGGTATAGCGCAGGCAATGCTCGGAGACCCCGACGTGATAATACTTGACGAGCCCACGGTCGGTCTTGACCCCAAGCAGATAATAGAGATACGCGACCTTATCAAAAAGCTCGGCACCATAAAAACGGTGATACTGAGCAGTCACATCCTTGCCGAGATCAGCGCCGTGTGCGATCATGTTATGATAATTTCGCACGGCAGGCTCGTGGCAGACGACTCGATAGAAAATCTTGAGGATTCGGTCAACCGTGCCAACGACCTTACGATAAAGGTGCGCGGAAAAGCCGCAGATGTACGCGCAGTTCTCTCAGGCATCAAGGGCATAATTTCCGCGGAATGCACAGAGGAAGGCGGAGTAACATCGGCAATGCTCAAGACCGAAAAGAACCGCGATGTGCGCGACGATATATTCTTTGCATTTGCAGAGCGACATATGCCCGTGATAGAGATGGTCTACCGAGTGCTGACGCTTGAGGATATATTCCTTGCGCTGACCGACGAGAAGAACGCCCCCGCCGACGATGATGTCCCGGCACCGGCAGAGAAGCCGCGCCGGCATCTCTTCTCACGCAAAAAAGAAGAAAAAAGCGCCCCGGAGGACGACTACGCGCCGCAGTTCGCCTCTGCGGGGAACGAAAGTGAGGATGACGACAAATGAGCGCAATATTCAGACGCGAGTTCAGATCTTACTTCAACAACATGACGGGATATATTTTTCTCGCCGTGATATTTGCCTTTACGGGAATATTCACCACCGCCATAAACCTGCGTTCGCAGTCGGCGAGCTTTGAATACGTCCTCGGCAATATAACGATAATATTCATGCTCATCGTCCCGGTGCTTGCAATGCGTTCGATAGCGGAGGAAAAACGCTCGCGCACCGATCAGCTGCTTTATTCGCTTCCCCTGCGCATGGTCGATGTTGTACTCGGCAAGTATTTTTCAATGCTCTTCGTGCTTCTCATCGCCTGCGTCGGCATGGGCTTCGTACCCGTGATACTCAGCCTGTTCGGCATCGTCCGCTACGGGACATGCTATGCGGCGCTTCTCGGCTTCTTCCTGCTCGGCGCAGCGCTGATTGCAATATGCATGTTCATGTCATCGCTGACAGAAAGTCAGATAATCGCCGCCGTCACGAGTTTCGGCGTCGTGCTTGCACTCTATCTCATGAACGGACTTTCCTCCCTTATCCCCTCCTCCGCCATCGGCTCGCTTATCGCCTTTATACTTGTCGGCGTGGTGTTGGGACTCGTCCTGCGCGCACTCACGCGCGACTCGCTCACCGGAGTTATCGGCGCATGTGTCGTGATAGTTCCGACATGCATAGTATACCTCGTAAAGAGCGATCTGTTTGCGGGACTTTTCCCCAAGATCATCTCATATCTTGCGGTATTCGACCGTTTTGACAGCTTTGTTACC
>CAUABN010000285.1:0-2696 GCA_958427275.1 uncultured Anaerotruncus sp. | reverse complement strand
AAAAATTCCTCGACGAATACAAAAAATCAGTCGAATATGTGAATTCTAACCCCGAAGAGGCATCCGCAATGATAGCGGAGGCTGGTTTGGCAGGCAATGCCGCGGTCGCAAAATCAGCTCTTCCGAGATGCAACATCACATACCTTGACGGAGCGGATATGCGCACGGCGCTTGAGGGCTTCTGGTCGGCGCTCTTTGCGCTCGATCCCAAGTCGGTAGGCGGCAAGCTGCCCGACAGCGCCCTTACAGCGCCCATCAAATAATGAAGCGGTCAGCTTCGGATACCGCCGGACGTATGCCGCCGCACTTAAAACGTGCGGCGGCAGCGCTCGGCGTTGCCGTATTCTGGATAGCGGTCTGGGCAGTCGCCGCGCACGCAGTTGGCAACAGTCTTCTGCTCCCCACTCCGCTTGAGACCGTACAGCGGCTTGCAGAGCTGGCAGCGACAGCCGAGTTCTGGGAGTGCACCGCGGCTTCTCTTCTGCGTGTCGGCATAGGTATAGTCACTGCCGTTGCAGCCGGAGTTGTCACCGCCGCGCTGTGCTGTGTCTGCCGCACCGCGGACAGGCTCGTGTTCCCCTTCATGACGGTGATAAAATCAACGCCGGTAGCTTCATTTATCATTCTTGCGCTCGTGTGGCTCGGCACCTCACCGCTGCCTGCATTCATTTCTTTTCTTATGGTCTACCCACTGATATTTACAAACGTCAGGGCCGGGATACAAAGCGTCGATCCCGAAATACTGCGCATGGCAAAGGCATTCAGTCTGCCGCCTGTCACAAAGGTCAGACGGATATACGTTCCCTCCGCCTTCGGACATTTTGTGACATCGGTAAAAGCATCGCTCGGGCTGGCGTGGAAGGCGGGAATAGCCGCAGAGGTGCTTGCCGCGCCGAAATATTCGATAGGCAGGATGCTTTATCAGTCAAAGGTCTACTTTGAAACAACGGATCTGTTTGCATGGACGCTCGTTATAATAATCCTCAGCCTGCTCATAGAGCTTGCTGTGGGTAAGCTGTTTGACCGTGCGGCAAAGAGATCAAACCGAATGAAAGGAGCAAAAACCGGGAATGAAGCTTGAATTGTCCGACATAACAAAAAAATACGGCAGCAAAACGGCGATCGACGGTTTTTCCTGCGTTTTTGATATGCGCCCAGGAGCCAGACTTGCCGTATGCGGTCCATCCGGATGCGGAAAATCCACGCTACTTTCGATCATCGCAGGTCTTGATACCGACTACGGCGGCACGCTCGCATTCACGGGCGGCGAGGTCCGGATATCAATGTCTATGCAGGCGCCGACCCTGCTGCCGTGGCTCACGGCTGCGGAAAATGTAAATCTCGTTGCCGGCGACCGCCGCCGCGGGCTTGAGGATGCGCGCATAATACTGCGCGAATTGGGGCTTGCGGGTCACGAAAACGATCACCCGGATGAGCTGTCGGGCGGCATGCAGACACGCGTTTCCATCGCCCGCGCACTTGCCCGCGATGCCGATCTGTATCTTTTTGACGAGCCATTTGCCGCGCTTGATGCAGACACCGCCGGACTTTGCATCGACGTGATAAAGCGCCGCACGGCGAACGTTGCATCGATAGCGGTCATTCATTCGCGTTCGCTCGCCGAAAAATTCGGCGGCGAAATACTGACCTTTACATCAGTCCCCGCCGCCGGATATATATACGGATAATTCAGAGCTGGCGCCGCATACGTTCAAGCGCGCCCTTTTCAAGGCGTGATACCTGCGCCTGGGATATCCCTATCTCCTCCGCTATCTCCATCTGTGTTTTGTTTTTATAAAACCGCATATCGATTATCGCGCGCTCGCGCTCGCTCAGATGCTTCATTGCCTCGGCGAGCGCGATATTTTCAAGCCACGACTCATCCGATGCACCGGTATCCGCTATCTGATCCATAACATAAAGCGAATCGCCGTTCTCGCTGTACACCGGTTCATAAAGCGAAAGCGGCTCGATTATCGCTTCCATCGCGCACACAACGTCCTCTTTTTTCTCACCGAGCCGTTCGGCTATCTCCTGCGGCGACGGCTCGCACTGCCTTTCGCGCGTTATTTCCTCACGCACCGTAAGTGCGCGGTAAGCAAGATCGCGCATAGAGCGGCTGACACGGATGGTGTTATTGTCGCGCAGATAGCGACGTATCTCGCCTATTATCATCGGCACGGCATATGTCGAAAACTTTACGCCGAGATCGAGTCTGAAATTGTCCACCGCCTTGATAAGGCCTATACAGCCGACCTGAAAAAGATCGTCCATGCTCTCGTGCCGATTTGTAAAGCGCTGGATTATACTCAGCACAAGACGCAGATTCCCGTATATCAGCTCGTCGCGCGCCGCCGCGTCCCCATCCTTGGTACGGCGAAGAAGCTCTGTCTTTTCATCGTCGGTAAGCGTTCTGAGCTTTGCGGTATTTACACCGCAGATTTCTACTTTGTTATAATACATTCCTGACTCCCCGGAGTGAACTCATAGTTGAGTATTCTCCCCCGCGGGGCGGCGTTATGCAAACGCGGCGGGATGTATATTTTGTCAGTCAAAAATAAGCGGCACGCTTTCGCGTACCGCTTATTTTCGGTGATGGGATTGCTCCCGTCAGCAGATAATTCAGATCTTTTCTTTGACCTTGGAAGCCTTGCCGACTCTGTCGCGCAGGTAGAACAGCTTTGCGCGTCTTACCT
>CAUABN010000284.1:0-2699 GCA_958427275.1 uncultured Anaerotruncus sp. | reverse complement strand
CGCGGTGGTAAGACTGAATTCCAAGTGCCTCTCCGCAGACGTATCGGCGGCATTCGACCCCAACTTCGGAGATGTATTTGAAAAGCGCAACTCGTCTCTCCTCTCCTGCGGCGTAGTGCTTACAAAGTACACCGGTGCACGCGGCAAGAGCGGCACGAGCGATGCCCCCGCCGAATATATCGGCTGGCTCCGCAACATCATGGAACGCGACGAAGTCGTATGGCAGGCAGGCGAGCTTGGTAAGGTCGATGCGGGCGGCGGCGGAACAGTCGCGAAGTTCATTGCCAAGCACAACATCGAAGTGGTCGATCTCGGCGTTCCGGTGATCTCCATGCACGCACCTTATGAGATCATCTCAAAGGTCGATCTCTACGAGGCGCACCGCGCTTTCGCCGCTTTCAACAAGTATTGATCATATGCCCGAATCAGGCATTGTAATAGGCAAGCTCCGCGAGACAGACCAAAGATATCACGAGCTTGAGGAGCTGCTTTCCAAGCCGGAGACCTTTACCGATATACCGCTTTATACGGAAACGATGAAGGAATACCGTTCGCTCACGCCGGTGATCACAAAATACCGTGAATACATCGGCGTTGAGCGCGAGGCTGATGAGGCGGCTGAACTTGCCCGTACCTCTCCCGATCCGGAAATGCGCGCACTGGCGGCGGACGAGCTTCCGCCGCTGCGCGAGCGGCTTGCAGCGCTTGAAGCCGAGCTTACCGCCATGCTTCTCACACGCGATCCGAATGACGACAGAAACGTCGTGGTCGAAATACGTGCCGGCGCAGGCGGCGAGGAGGCTTGTCTTTTTACCGCAACGCTTTTTCGCATGTATTCGATGTACTGCGAGAAGGCAGGCTTTCGCGTATCCGTGGCGGATGCCAACGAGACCGATCTCGGCGGATACCGGGCGCTGACGTTTACCGTCGAAGGAGACGGCGCGTATTCGCGCTTCAAATTTGAATCCGGCGTTCACCGCGTACAGCGCGTCCCGCTTACAGAATCGCAGGGGCGCATACAGACCTCCACCGTCACCGTTGCGGTCCTGCCGGAGGCTGATGAGGTGGACGTTGAAATATTGCCGCAGGATATTGAATTTGAATCCTGCAAATCAAGCGGAGCGGGCGGACAGCATATAAACAAGACCGAATCCGCCGTGCGGCTGACGCACAAACCGACAGGCATCGTAGTTGAATGCCAGGAGGAGCGCTCGCAGTTCAAAAACAAGGACAAGGCGCTCAAGCTCCTGCGCGCAAAGCTATATGATATAAAACTGCGCGAACGCAACGACCGTATAGCCGAAACACGGCGCACTCAGGTCGGCAGCGGCGACCGCAGTGAAAAAATAAGGACCTACAACTATCCGCAAAACCGCGTGACCGATCACCGCATAGGTCTTACGCTGTATTCGCTCGATTCGTTCCTCAACGGCGATATAGGCGGTATGGTGGATGCTCTTATTGCCGCTGACACGGCAGAAAAGCTGAGCTGACACCCGAAAATGCGGAAAATACTGATGAAAACAAGGCGTGGATCATGTCACAGTCAACCACAATAAGCACAACGCACATAACTCTTGACCCGGAAAATTTTGACGAGAGCGTTCTTCTGCCCGCCGCGGATTCCATACGCGGCGGCGGGCTGGTGATATTCCCCACCGAGACGGTATACGGACTCGGCGGAGATGCAACGAATGAAGAATCGGCGGACAAAATATACGCCGCAAAAGGCAGACCGTCCGACAATCCGTTGATAATCCATATCTCGGACCCCAAGAATGCCGAGCCGTATTGCTTTACGACTTCTCTGTATTACAGACTTGCCGCCAGCTTTATGCCCGGACCGCTCACGGTTATAATGAAAAAGAAGGACACCATTCCCGCCCGTGTGACCGGCGGACTTGACTCGGTGGCTGTAAGGTGCCCATCGCACCCGGTAGCAAATGCACTGATACGTCTTGCCGGAGTTCCGATAGCCGCGCCGAGCGCAAATATATCCGGTCGTCCCTCCCCCACAAAAGCCGAGCACGCCTCGCGCGATCTTGACGGACGCGTGGATTTTATAATCGACGGCGGCGAATGCCGCTTCGGCGTCGAATCCACGATAGTACGCATTGACGGCGACGATGCACTGACGCTGCTCCGCCCTGGAGCCGTGACCTGCGATGCACTGAGATGTGTTGCGAAAACCGTTGATATAGCTCCCGCCGTTACCGAAATGCTGAAGGATGACGAGCGTCCGCTTTCTCCCGGCATGAAATACAAGCACTATGCTCCGTCAAAGCCGCTGAAGCTCGTCGGAGGCGCGGAATCGGACAGACTGAAGTTTTTCAGAAAGGCGCAGGAGACCGAGGACTGCCTGATAATATGCTATGACGAGCAGGCTACGCTTCTGCACGGCGGCAAGGTGATAACGATAGGCGCGGGGTATGACCTTGAAACACAGATGCACCGTATCTTTGCGGCACTGCGCGAATCCGACGACATTCCCGCCGATGTGATATACGCCAACCTCCCGGACACCGAAGGGTTGGGACTTGCACTCTACAATCGACTCATACGTGCGGCTGCGCACACAGTTATAAGACTTTAACACAGAAAGGTTGATCCCCGATGGCAAGAAAAAAGAAAACAGACCGGCAGGATCCTGTGCGCGAGGCGCCGGAAGCGCCTATCACTCAGCAGTACCTTACCGAGAC
>CAUABN010000283.1:0-2706 GCA_958427275.1 uncultured Anaerotruncus sp. | reverse complement strand
TTGTATTGTCCAGACCACACGCCAGTTTCAGGGTGTCTTTCCTTATAATTTACGGCGCTATGTACAAGGGTACTCAGTCCATTGCCGCGTATCCACCGCAGAAGAATTGTAGAGTACCACCGGATAACCGAATCAAGCTGGTATGTTCCGGGTCTGCCGATGGTCTGTTTTTCATAGATGTCCCACTTGAAGATTTTTCGGAGTTTCATCATAAACTCAACTAATGCTTCAAAATCAACATCGTCATCTTCGCCGGCCAGTTGCGGATAGCATAAGCCGCCTGCAATAGCATCTCGGAGGCTTTCCGCCTGGTCATACGAAAGCGTAATATCATCGCTTGTCCTGTCCGACGGGAAATTGTCCATGATCCGCTGCTTCTGCCGGTCGTCCACATACTGTTCAAAGGTGCGGGTTACCGGAGTATCATCCCCGGTTGCCAGATCACGGGTGTATATCAAACCGAATTTCCGCAACGCCTCAAAGTCTGTCTCTGTAGCCGCATCATGACATTAAGTCATTTCTATATCGCCGTCGGCGAGATCTTTCACAAGTGCGCCTATGAATTTGGCGTTGGAAGGGATATCGATTGACAGCTCCTGCGGTGGAACATCTGTTTTTAGCAGTTCCGTATATTTATCTTCCTTCAGTTTGTCATCCTCACGCACAAGGACAACGTTACCGTACAGGTTGAATTTGATTCTGCCGACGCGACCTATCAGGTTCCTGAACTCCACCTCGTCCATATTGCTCGGACCGTTGCGGTAACTCGTGATGAACAGATTATCTGCAGGGAGATTGACGCCTTCCACAAGGGTGCTTGTACAGAAGATGGTTCTTAAATCGCCGTCCTCGAAGCTGCGTTCTATACGCAACCGGATGTTGGCGGGAAGATAACCGACATGATAAGCAACGCCCCGAACTATCAGATCCGCAAGGTAGCAGTCGCTATGGACCTCTTTCCTTATTTCAGCAGCCAGTGCCTGGAGCTTGGGGTCATTCTTGGGATGGATGTTTTTTGCGTATCTGACAGCGTTTTCAAGAACAGATCTTCTCGAACTGCAATACACGAGATTCTGACCGTCTTTTCCGACGACCCGAACAATATCGCTGAGTTTGCTTCCTTCCGGAATCGTATAGCAACGCTCTCGTTCTTTCGTGTAATCGTTGAAGAAGTAGCCCTTACGGGAAGGTATGTCCAGATAATACTTAAACTGACACACCGGGGCAAAACGCGACGCCAACTGATTCATCTCCCCGGGATTGCCGCCGGGTATTATTTTCAGATACACTTCAGGGTTAGGGATATTCGGTGACGCCAGAACCACAGTCGGAAGCTGCTGCATCTTCCGAATTTGCGTCATCACCTTGAAGTAATAGGTGCTTCTTCCGCCTCGAGCGGAAATTTTATGCGCCTCGTCTATGAACAGGAAATCGATACGAATATTCTCGCGCTCAATCATCATGTGGAGGAGACGTTCCGGGGTCATGACAAACACAAAATGGTGATCCTGCTGCAGCACCAGGTCGCCTGCGGCGGTCACGATACGGTAGTTGCGTTCTTTCAACTCAAGCTGCAACGCCCCGATAAGATTGCTTCTGACCTCGTTTATCAGAGCCTTGGTCGGAACAAGTATAGCGAAATTATCCGTGGAACCGTTTTTGATCTGTTCCTGAATATAGGTCTGGACCACAAACGATTTTCCCATAGATGTGGGACCGGAATAGCTGAAGAACTTTTTGTCCATACCACGATACACAATCATCTGGTCATGGAAAAAGTATTCTTCCTCTTTGCCGGGAATCCGGTGTTCCTCTTTATCATATTCGTAAAATATCTGATCGAGCAGGTCGGCACTGTCAAACGCGCCGACGGCTTCCGAACGGAGCCCACGGAAGTTTCCCACAGCGGAAAGAGATGAGCCGAGGTAATACCTCACTGACTCATCTTCCGGGTATAGCAGGCGCAGCAGAATCGCGATTTCCTGACCCCACAATCTGTCTCTGTCCGCAGTCGGCGGATAAGAGGATTTTGAAAGCAGGTCGGAAAAGCGCAATGCGTCCTTTATAACTACATCTCTGGGCTTCCTGTCCGAGCCGAACAGTTTAATCGAATAATTGTAAAGCAGGTTTCCGTATATTTCGTTGAGATAATCGTTCTTATCGATATCACGATAGAGAGCCTCGGCGAGGGTGGCATTTCTCGGTGCTTGTATCACGTTACACGCCACCTCCGTTTAAGAGATCCCGGATGATGCTTACTTTTTCGTTCGGAGCGTCGTTGAAGGGCATTACATATAAATAGAAACTGTACCCACTCAAATTGTGCTGCCGAATAAGTTTGATGATATGGGGCTGAACCGCCGAGATGTCTTTGATCAGCTGATTCTTTACCGCCGTTCTGTATTTCTGGCTGTCCGTTTCGGGCTTGTCGAGTTTAATTGTATATCCGAGGAACGCACCGAATGCCATATCGGGTTTCCCGGAACCGCCGCGTTTCGGCGTCATAAGATCAACCATGTATTTGGTCGCTTCCGGGTCGTAAATAGTCCACTGTGTGGTGCTTTCCACCATGCTCAGTTCGTCTTCACTATTATCCTTGATTTTCACAATTTTATCAAAAGCACGATCCACAGCAGCGGTCAGATCTCCGATAATATCAGATGCTCCAAACACAAGTTGATGGAACGGCTGCCCGGAACGGTCAAC
>CAUABN010000282.1:0-2711 GCA_958427275.1 uncultured Anaerotruncus sp. | reverse complement strand
AGCGAATCGCGCGGCGCCTTGCCGTCACCGCGGATGACGCCGGCAAAGCTTTTGCCGTCCACCGATGCGGGAACGGGGATATCCAACAGCTCGCAAAGCGTGGGGAATATATCGAGCAGGTAAACATAGCTCTCATCCACGCGTCCCGCGGGTATGCCGGGACCCGAGATGAGGAGCGGAACGCACACGCTGTGCTCGTACACATTCTGCTTGCCCATAAGCCCGTGCTGACCTATCGCCAGACCGTTGTCGCCGCACATCACGATCACGGTATCGTCAAGCATACCGCGCTCGCGCAGTGCGTCAAGCACCCTGCCTATGCAATCGTCAAGGTGACTTATCATTGCGTAATAATCGGCAATATGCTGTTTTATCCTTTCGGGGCGGCGCGGATATACCTCGGTATTCTCGTCGCGGCCCTTTGCCGCCCAGCCGAAGGACACCGCAGGCATTGCGGCATAGTTCGGCGGCAGTGAGATCTTTTCGGGATCGTACATATTGCGGTATTTTTCCGGCATGGTGCGCGGATCGTGAGGAGCCAGGAAGGAAAGATACATGAAAAACGGCGCGTCGTCGTTATAGCCGCATATGTAGTCCGCCGCCGCGTCGGCAAACAGCTCGCTGGAATGCACACCTGCATTGATCTTTTCCGCCCTCACCTTGACCGGCGTCTCATTTGCCGTAAAGTTGGGTGTAAAATCTATCTCGTGCGTATATTTTCCGTCCGCGTGATAATCGTTGACGGGAACATTCCAGTGATCCCACATGCCTCCGAAAAACACATCGGCTCCGCCGTCAAAGCTGCGCGCGTAACTGCCGACTCCGTTGTGCCATTTGCCTATCCCCACCGAATGATATCCGGCGCGGAGAAAGCTCTCGCCCATGGTGGTGTCGCATTCGGGGATATTCTTGCCGCATTCCTCAAGATGAAAAAGCGTCCTGCCGGAATTGAGCATTGCTCGGCTCGGCATGCAGACCGCCGAGGCGGTACCGCCCGGAATGTGCGCCCGCGTGAACGCCATTCCGCGGCGCACGAGCGCATCGAGATTCGGCGTGCTTATCTCATCGTTACCGAGCGCATGGATCGTACCGTAGCGCTGATCGTCGGTAAGCAGAAAAAGTACGTTCGGACGTTTTTTTGCCTCGCTCATCGGGCGCCTCCTCAATATTCGGTCTCGGCGGTGATACCGCCGTCAGCAGTGAGCCGCAGCACGCAAAGACCGCAGTCGCTGACTATATAGTTGGGCGTCCCGGCGGCGCGAAGTCTATCTTCAAACACCGTCCACGGCGCGTCGTCGCTGTCCGAGACAAGCACGCGCGCGCCGACAGCCTCTGTCCACTCGGGCGTGTTGGAGGTAAAAACGCCGTGATGGTTTGTCTTTGCGGCGTCGGAACGCAGGAATCCGCCGAGTCTTTCGACAAGTTCACGCTCGCGCACGGCGTAAAGATCGCCCGCGGTGAGGTAGCTCACGTTCCCGTAAATAAACTTCATCCCGACCGATATGTTGTTCACGCCGCCGTCGCTCATATCGCTGTTCTCGTCGATGATGAGATCCTCCGGACGCGGATTGAATATCTTTACCGTAACGTTGCCGATCTCAAGCTCTTCTCCCTCGCAGAGGTCGCGCCGCATTTCGGTGCCGTGCGCGGCAAGCAGCCGCGCAAGCTTTTTCTCCCCGGTCTTGAAATCAAGCCCGGAATAAAGATAAGTTCCTATCCCGCCGCCCTGCGAAAACAGGTATTCCGCCGCCTTTGACGCGCCGCCGTAGTGATCGCCGTGCGGATGCGAGAGCGCAAAATAATCGAGCCGTTTTATCCCCGCGCCCGCAAGAAGCTCCACAACATGGAACCAGCAGGGCGGCGCTCCGGCGTCTATCATCATCGTCTTGCCGTCCGGGAAGACGATCAGCGTGCAGTCTCCGGACTTGCCGTCATATTCTTCGACCGTAAGATCGGGTGTGACTATGTACATCGCACCGTCGCCGCCGGCGCGTATGACGTCGCCTATGCGTGCGGTCATTTCATCATAGCGGCGCGTGTTGTCGCGGAAGGAAAAATGCGCGCCGAGAACGGATGCGTTGCCGTGCGACGATCTTCCCACACGCACGCGGCGCTTCCATTCGACAGCAGTGCCCGCATATCTGATCTCACGCACGCCCTCGCTTTTTATGAACGCCTTGAAATCCACCGAACGAAGGCTTGAAGGGAACTCAAGCCATGTAAGGCGCGGGCATTTTTCAAATGCCTTTGGACCTATGACACGCACGCCCTCTCCGAGCGTGACCGAAGTTAGCGCGGTGCATTCGCCGAACGCACGGGAACCTATGACATCAACACTGCCCGGCACATAAAGGCGCGTGACGGCGGTAAAACCGCCGAAAGCACAATTGCCGATGCTGCCGATGTCGTCTTCGATCACAAGCTCGCTCACCTTTGAGCGAAAGTCCGCAAACGGAGTGCACGCGGGGTCGGTATAGTTATACATAGCGCCGCTGCCGCTGATGCGCAGCACACTGCCGTCAAACGAAAACGCAACATCCTCACCGCATTTTCCCGCTATAACCGTTACCTCGTTATTTTCCATAGCTCACCTCGTATATCCCGCCGCATCGGTAATAAGACGGACAAGAATATCCGCCACCTTGCAAAGAGATTCAACGGGAAGATACTCAAAACGCGAGTGGAAATTCTCGCCGCCCGTGCAGAGATTG
>CAUABN010000281.1:0-2713 GCA_958427275.1 uncultured Anaerotruncus sp. | reverse complement strand
TCCCGGCCGCGTTGCCGCAGTGCCGTGAACGATAGACGAGCCGTAAATTATTATCGGCTTGCGGTTGAGATACTTCAGCCCCGCGCCGAGCACGGCGTTCTCCTGAAGACCCACATACAGCTCCGACACCGCGGAATGTATGGGGAAGTTTATCGTAAAGTAGCGCAGGTGGCGGCTGCCGAAGCGGATTATCTGCTCATACCCGCCGTCCATATCGTAAGGCGGCATGAACACGCGGTGATAGCGCGACTCTCCGCTCGGATAATCCTCATAAAGGTCAAAGCCTGCGCTCATGGCGAGCGTCATGTGCGAGTTTCTGCCGACGACGGGCATCACCGCCTTGATGAGGATATACTGCGAATCGGTGGAAAAGCGCACTCTGCCGCCCGCAGTCTCGCGCGCGAGCCGCGCCACGCCCTTTGACGTTGCCTCGGCTACGTCCTCGGGCAGACGGCGGAACAGCTTCTGTCCGCGCGGATCGTAAAAATTGTAAAGCTCAAACGGCTCCTCGCGCACACTGTGGAAGCGCACGTCCGTCTCCGGGAACGAGGTCTCGATGATAAGATTCTTATCTACCTCAACATACTGTTCTTTTTTTACTTCTTCTGACATGTCCTGCCTCCGCCGATCATCATATATTGCGGCGCATGGCGCGGCGCAGTATTCTGCCCACGGCATCCGCCATTTTCATAAACCCGAGGTCTGTCGGGTGGTCGATATCTACCGTGCAGGCATCTATCTCCATGCCGCGGTAGATCCCCTCGCCATCAATGTACCAGACGCGGCTGTCGCCCTGCTCTCTGGCATAGCGGAAGGTATCTTCTATCACGCGGCGCCGCTGCTCGGACTCTGCCTCGGGATGCCGGTCAAAGTCCGGGTAGCTGAGCATTATGTAGGGAATATCCGGATTTTTTTCGCGTATCATGCGGTACATACGGCAGTGAGTTGCCGCAAGGTGAGCGGCGTTGGGCGCGTTGTGGTCGTAGTCGCACACGAATGCGCTCATGGGCAGAGCAGCCATATATTCCACCATGGGGATCTCGCCGAGGGCGTTGCCGGAAAAGCCGAGATTGATAAAGTCAACGTCAAGGCGGCGGCTTATTACAGCCTGATACGCCAGTCCCGGACGCGAGGCGCACGCGCCCTGCGTGATGGACGAGCCGTAATACACCACCGGCAGGCGGGTGCCCGTGTATTTTTTGCCGCCCGAAAGGGAAGCGCCCGCGTCAAGTCCGATCTCAAGTTCGGAAACGGGGGAATAAAGCGGGAAGTTCAACGTCAGCGACCGCTCGCGGCTGTCGGGGAGCGTGAATATCTGTTCAAAGCCGTCGGTTATGCTCACCGCAGGCTTGTAAACGCCGACATAAGCCGAGCCGACCGGCGTGTCCTCGTAAATATCGAAGGACGAGGAGCCTGTCAGCGCCATATGGCAGTATTTTGTGACATACGGCATTTTCACGCGCAGCGCGATGCGGCGCGAATCGGTGGTGAAGCGCACTCTGCCGCCCGCCGTGTGACGCGCGTTGCGCTTTACGCCTGCGTTCACCGCAGCCGCAGCCTCGTCCGGCATACGGCGGAACGCGCCCTCGGCGCGCGGCTCGTAAAGTCCGTAAATATCGAACGGCACATCCTTCGCGTTGCGCCACACAAGACCGGAGGCATCTGCAGCCGCAGCGGTCATATTCTTATCGACCTCTGCCGGCACGACGCCGGTGTTTTTTGTTTCGCTCATGATTCTGATTCCTTTTTTATTTTTTAAGTTTGATTGCGTTGTGTATCACTGATATTTCGACCTTCCCGCCGCATTCGGCACGCTCGCCGTCCAGCGTCCACGGCGTGTCCGCCGGGAGCTTGAAGCGCACGCTTGACGCGCGGAAAAAATCTATCATTTTGCAGTTGAGGTTTGACGTCAGCAGCGCCTGAACGATCTGGTTGAACTCATCTACATTTTTGGGACGCTTTATCAGCACCACCTCAAAAAGTCCGTCGTCCAGCTTCACCACATCGCCCTTCAGCTTCACCATGCCGCCCACAGACATGGAATTCGTTACGCCGCCGAACACATAATCGCCGCGGTATACCTGCTCGCCGCTGTCACAGCTGACCTTTATCGGCTTTATGCGGAAGAATTCCTTGATGCCCTCTATGACATAAGCCATGTAGCCCATGCTGTTTTTTACATTCTGCGGCGCGGAGTAAGACGCAGCGGTGAACGCGCCGAAGGATGCGATATAGGTGAAATAACGGTCGCTGCCGAATCGTCCTATATCAAGGGTGATGGAGCCGTCACCCGCAGCCGCTGCCGCGGCGGCGGCAAGATCTGCGGTGGGAATTCCGAGGCTTGCGGCAAAGTCGTTCGTACTGCCGGCGGGGATATAGCCTATCGGCATTGCCGTGCCGGACGATATCACGCCGGATATCACTTCGTTCAGCGTTCCGTCGCCGCCGCAGCAGACTATGCGGACATACCCCGCAGCCGCCGCGCCCGCCGACAGTTCGCGCGCGTGACCGCGATACTCGGTGAGTGCAACGGTGGTCTCAAAGCCGGCGGCGGAAAGCTGCCCGATGATATCGAACATCGACGCCCGCGCCCTGAGCTTACCGGATACGGGGTTGATTATAAGCAAAAGCCGGGGCTTTTCCGCTATCGGAGCCGCGGCTGTTTTCGCCGCTACCGGGGCAGACTTACCGTTTTTATCCTTACCTTTCAATA
>CAUABN010000280.1:0-2728 GCA_958427275.1 uncultured Anaerotruncus sp. | reverse complement strand
GATCGCCGCCAGTGCCGTGAGCACCGCCGTAAGGATCTTGGCAAGATCGGTCGTCACATCGACCATAGCGGCAATATATCCCACAAGCAGAGCCAGCGTATTCAGACCGAAGGCAAATCCCTCGTGTCCCGGCAGTCGCCGCGCAACGGTGCAAAGCGTTATGGGCATTGCGAAATTAAAAAGGAAGATAGCCGCAAGGAAGAATATTCCCTTTCCCGCGCCGATCCAGAAAAGCGGGATAGACAGCATGAGCGACAGGATTCCGACACGGCGCGCGCCGATAAGATCAGCCATTATACCTCCCGCAAACTTTCCGGCAAACGCACAGAAGGCTACGTAAATGAAGGCAAATCTGCCCGAAAAGCCGGGCGACGGCGCAATAAATCCGGTATATGAACGCACAAGGATCGCAAAAAGGCAGACAATGACTGCGCCGGCAGCGTCGCGCATTATCGGCATGCGGCGGTCGTTGCGGCGGTCAGGATCCACCGGAGGCATGCATCTGAGCGGCACCGGAGTTCCGTCGGCATTCAGCTCTCCGCAAAACAGCGCTATCGCGGCGGCTGCGAAAAGAAGCATGGCGGCAATTATGTAACCGGGAAGCTTACCGGACGTACCGAGACGGATACCGATGGCAAGCCCGAGCGCACCGGAGGAAACGAATATTCCGCTGCCCGCCATACCATCGGTATGGCGCAGGGTGTCGCACCCGCCGCCTGTATGAAACGCGGCGTTGCCCACGCCCACAAGCACAACGGCGAGCCACGTCGAATATCCGCCGCACACCGTACCGACAGCGGTAAGGACACAGCCCGTCACCGCAGTGGCGCGACAGCCGCCGAAGCGATCGCAAACGGCTCCGAGTATGAACTGAAGCCCGAACGCAAGTGTATTATACAGGAGGAACAGCGCCACCGCATCGGAGGTGTGCATAACGCCTTTGCTCCACATATAATAAAGCGTATATCCGCAGGCAAGGTCAACCGCAGCGTGCGAAAGCGTGTACACGAGAAGCGCCGACGAGCGCCCGCCGGGGGCAACGAGTATGCCGCCCGCGCGTTTATTGTTTACGTTATTGTCATTCATGCAGACAGAACCTTCCTTTTACAGTCTTTCTATCAGTGCGTTCAGCACCGATTCCACACCGGCAAGCGTATCCGCGCGGATTATCGAATCGCGCAGTTTGACCGCCCCCGGCACCGAGCGGATGTATCTTGCTATCTGCGGCTTTGCCTCGGCTACGCCGCGGCGTTCACCCTTGAACGCCACTGTGAGCCGCAGATGCTCAAGCGCGGTGTCAAGGCGCTCGCGGTCGTCCGGCTCCGGATACCCGTCACCGTCTATCGCCGCCGCTATCCTACGGAATATCCACGGCTCGCCTATCGAGCCGCGTGCGATCCCGATACCGTCGCACCCGCTTGCCGCCAGCATTTCAAGAGCGCTGTCCGGTGTGCTCACATCTCCGTTTCCGAAAACCGGGACCGATACCGCCTCTTTCACACGGCGGATCACCTGGAGGTCTATCCCCGGCTGATAAAGCTGCTCGCGCGTTCTTGCATGAACGCAAATCGCCGCCGCGCCGGCAGCCTCGACGGCACGCGCCACCTCGGGAGCGTTTTTGTGTTCGCCGTCCCATCCGGCTCTTATCTTGACCGTCACGGGGACGCGCCCGCCGGCGCCCTCGACGACCGCCGCAGTGACAGCCGCCGCCAGCCCCGGATCGCGCATGAGCGCCGCGCCCTCGCCGTTCATAGCAACCTTGCGGACCGGGCAACCCATATTTATATCTATCGCCGCCGGGAGCCTCCCCGAAAAGCCGCGGTACTCACCGGTAGATATGAGCCGCGCCGCCTCGCGCATAAAATCCGGCTCACAGCCGAAAAGCTGAACCGCCGTAGGGATACCGTCGTCAACGGCGCAAAGCGGAGCCGTGCGTACCGGCGTACCGTCCCTTCCCCGCTGCTCGTATACGAGTGCCTTGGCGGACACCATTTCGGTGACTGTATATTCGGCGCCGTACCGCGCGCAGATGAGTCTGAACGCACGGTCGGTCACGCCCGCCATTGGGCAGAGCATAAGCCCGTGCGGAAGCTCGATATCTTTTATCTTCATTGCGGCATAGTGACCTCACATTTCTTCATGATAATTATAACGCATATCTATCCGCAAGTCAAGTAAAAAAGCGCACGATGCGCTTTTTTGACTGCGCACCGGGATTTTTTCGGTCATCTTACAAATGTGATCCCCGTATCTCCCGCAAAGTTCGGGATCCTCGGTGCAATCCTCGGCATCGAAGCGATTCTGCATGTATGTATAACAAACGCGATACACCAGCTTGTAGTTTCTCGCATAGAATTCACCGAATACGTCAGCGTCGATCATACTGTCGCTCCTTTCTCTTACTACTTATATAACGACCGGGGAACACAAAATGTCGGGGATATTCAAAAAAATTTTTATAAAAAACACGGGGAGGCAAAAAGCTCGTCTCCCCGATCATATTCCGGTCAGTCGCGAGGCTCAAATGCCGCCCTGAGCGCCGCAAGCTTTTCCTTTGCCGCCGCCTCGTCATCGGCGCGCACGCAATAATAGAATTTGCACTTAGGCTCTGTGCCGGAAGGACGCACCGCGACCCAACAGCCATCGTTGAACACAAATCTCAGCACATCGGAGGACGGGAAGCCCTCTGCCTGTGTTTCCTCGGATGTGTAATCCTCCATGCGTTTCA
>CAUABN010000279.1:0-2728 GCA_958427275.1 uncultured Anaerotruncus sp. | reverse complement strand
CCGCGACCTCGGTCGGGTGCTCGCGGCGGAGTCCCGCCGTAAGCGCGGCAATCTTTTTCTGCCCGTCGGCGCCGCGGAAGAAGAAGTTCGACTGGGTGTCAAGATAAAATCCAAAGCGCGCGTAAAGCTCGCCCAGCACATCGATAAGGGTCTTTCCGTGTTTCTTGTAGTACGCCGCAGCCTCGCAAAGCATAAGAGACGCCTGGACAGCATCCTTATCGCGGACAAAATCACCTATAAGGCAGCCGTAGCTTTCCTCATACCCGAAAACATAGTTTGCATCGTGCATGGCAAGATGACGCGCTATGCGCTCGCCGATGAATTTGAAGCCCGTCAGCGTCTTTTCGACCTTTACACCGTAGGACTCGCAAATGCGGTCGCCGAGGTCGGAGGTCACTATCGTGTTGACCATGACCGCACGCTCGGGCATAGTGCCGCGCGAACGGTGAGTGGAGAGGATATATTCGATAAGGACCGCTCCGGACTGATTGCCCGTCATGAGTCTGAGCGCACCGTCGCTGCCGCGCGCCGCAACGCCGAGGCGGTCGCAGTCGGGGTCGGTCGTGATGACGATATCGGCATTCACCTTGTCCGCAAGCTCAAGCGCCGCTTCATACGCAAGCGGGGACTCGGGATTGGGGCTTTTTGTTGCCGAAAAATCGGGATCAGGCGTACACTGCTTCTCGACCGGCACCACATCGTAGCCAAGGTCGGCAAGCACATGCCGCACGGGGATATTGCCCGTACCGTGCTGCGGGGAATATACCACACGAAGGTCGCCGGTATTCACGCGGCGCAGCGATATCGCCTCGACCGCGCGGTAGTATTCCTCGTCAATGCTGTCGTCAAGAATGCCGATAAGTCCGTTTGCCTCATCGATACCAAGGGAACGGATATCGAGCGGATCGCCGACGGCGGATATGCATTTGATGACCTCGGCAGTCTCGTCAAGACCGCACTGGCACCCCTCGGAATTATATATTTTGTAGCCGTTGTACTCCGGCGGGTTGTGCGACGCCGTTATCATTACGCCGCCCGCCGCGCCGAGATGACGCACGGCAAAGGAAAGTTCCGGTGTCGGGCGAAGCGAATCGAACAGCCACGCATGAACGCCGTGCGCGGCAAAAACACCGGCTGTTGTCAGCGCAAACTCACGTGACATACGGCGGTTATCATGCGCTATCACCACGCCGCGGCGGCAGGCATCCTCGCCCTTTGCGGCGATATACGCGGCGTATCCCGCGCTTGCGCGGCTGACAGTGTAAACGTTCATTCTGCCGGGACCCGCGCCGAGAACGCCGCGCAGACCCGCTGTGCCGAAGGCAAGCTCGGTCCCGAAGCAGTCCTCTATTGCCGGGGGATCGTCCTTTATGCGCTCAAGCTCGGCTCTTACCGACGGCTCAAGTCCGTCATGCTTGTACCAGATATCAAAAATTTCTTTTGCGGTCATTTTGCACCGCTCCTTTCAAAAAAGCAACTGAAGAAAGTTTATGCACCCCGACTGCGGATGATACGGGAAAATCAAGCCTTATCGTAAAGTCCGACAAGATATTCGCCTATTTTATATCCGAGTCTGCCCGCCGCGGGACGCAGCGCCTGCGGAACGGAGTTGTAAAAGCCGTGAACCTCGTAGGTGAAGTCGCCGTCATAGTTCATCTCCTTGAGCAGGGGCATAAGGACCTCCCATGCCGTGTTGCCGCGCACGTAGGGGAGGAAGTGGTCATCGTTAAGACCGCGATTTTCCTGTACATGTGTGGAGCAAAGGCGCGAGCCGAGTTTGCGCAGCTGCTTTGCCTGATCGCGGTATACAAGCTCCGCGTGTCCGAAATCCCATGTGGCGCGGCAGGAGATGGGATCGCCCATTGCGTCGATTATAGCTATCTGTTCGTCTACCGTCGCGGTAAAACGGTGCTTGGTCTTCTGAGGATGAAATTCCGCCATGTTTTCAATGGATATGCCGGTTCCGTGCTTTTTCGCAAGCTCAAGAAGAGGCGTATAGAAATGAATATTGGCGCGCATGTTTTCTTCAAAGCCCATCTCGTCGTTTTCGGTAGCCGTCTGCGCATGCGTGGTGACGTAGCGGACGCCAAGACGCGCGCTTGCGATTATAGAGCGGCGCACGCTCTCGGCATACCATGCACGGTATTCATCGGAGATCTTCTGCTCGGGGCGGTAAAGGTTTGAATCGTAGGGGGCGTGCGACTGATTGTAGGTGATACCCAGCTCCGCCGCAAGCTCGCCGAGACGGTCAACATTGCGTTCCCAGTCATCGCCCACAAGCTCGCTGTTGCTTTTCGGGTTGGACGCGGAACAGAAGTTAAGATCTATAACGCGGAAACCGCAGTCATAGCAAAGACGGATCGACTCCTCAAGGGGCGTCCTGCCGCCCTCGCGCTTTCCGGGAAAAATACAGGTTGAAGTTGCAAGTCTCATTTTATGACCTTTCCTAAGAAAATTTGTTTTTGGGGTTGACAAACCACCGCTTTTGCGGTAAAATATATGAAGTGACGCAGGTATAGTCTAATGGCAAAACTCCAGCTTCCCAAGCTGGTTATGCGGGTTCGATTCCCGTTACCTGCTCCAAAAAAGAAAGGCGCCTTTAGGCGCCTTTCTTTTTTGGCGCCGGCGGCGGGTTGAGAACCCGCCGGAAGTTTGTGGGTGTGTGCTCAGCCATAAGTCTGCACAAACTCCACTGAAACACAATAAAGTCTAAACTCTTGCTGTGCAA
>CAUABN010000278.1:0-2732 GCA_958427275.1 uncultured Anaerotruncus sp. | reverse complement strand
CGGCAAACAAGGTGGATTTCTGGCACATCGCCGGCGACAGCCGCGATGCCGCCGCGGTCAACGATGAGTCGGAGGCGGCTCTTCCCGGCGTGTACGGCAGGGGGCATGTTCCGCTTTATGCCGATGTGGTGGATGCGATCATGACGCACCGTCCGCCGCGCGTCACCGCGCTTGACGGTATGGGTGCGCTTGAGGTCGTGCTTGCCATTTACAAGTCCGCCGCCGAGGGCAGGACCGTAAGACTGCCGCTTGACGATTGTTCCACCATGGATTTTTGTGGAAGATTCGACTGTGTTGACTGATTCGCCTACTATCGGAGACGGGCGACTTGCCTCAATTATTGAAAATAATCAAAAATGTAAATTTAATTTTAACATCTCTATTGACAAAACCCTTTCTTCGCTGTATAATATAGACGCAAGTCGGAAAATTGACTTCGCGTAATTACGGAAAGAGGTATCTCATGTACACAGACAAGACCCTGGTCTGCAAGGAATGCGGACAAGAATTCACCTTCACTGCCAGCGAGCAGGAGTTTTACGCCGAGAAGGGCTTCACCAACGAGCCTCAGCGTTGCAAGGAATGCCGCGCAAAGCGTAAAAATGCCAACCATAACGGTACACGTCAGATGTATGACGCAGTCTGCGCAGAGTGCGGAAAGCCCTGCAAGGTTCCCTTCGAGCCGCGCACCGATCGTCCCGTCTACTGCAGCGATTGCTTCAGAAATAGACAGCAGTGATCTCTCACCCAAAAACACGGATCGCCGCGCATTGCGCGGCGATCCGTGTTTTTTGGCAACCGGACAGCGCGGCTTTGTGCGCTGCCGGGGAACAAAAACGATTGACTTTTATCACCTGTGGTGATATAATATATAAGTATACAAATTCTCCTGTCGGAAAGGAACCGGATTTATGAAAAAAACATATTCAAAACTTATGCTGATACTGCTTGCGCTCGTTATGCTCGTGCAGTGCTTTACGGCATGTAAAAATGATACGCCCCCTGCGGGATCGTCCGAGGCGGAAACCACCGAGGCGCCCGCGCCTACCGAGCTGATGCTCATCGGCGGCGACACGGTATACAATATAATCCGCAGCTCGTATGAAGATGAACCCGTGCTTAACGCCATCAAAACGCTTCGCCAGACCATAACAAAGCTGTACGGCGACGCGTGGCAGGGACTCATCACCGAGGACTGGGAGCAGGGCGTCGGCAAAGATGATATAATCGACAACGACAACGCGGAGATTCTTATAGGCGTTACCAACCGCCGTGAGAGCCATACGGTCTACGAGTCTCTCGGCGAGGATGAGTACGCTATTCGCGTGGTCGGCAAAAAGCTCGTCATCGTCGGCAGTGACGAATACGCAACGGCTGAGGCGGTAAATGTGTTTACCGAGGGCTATGTTGCCGGCGGTGCTACCGCGACCGGCATGCTCAAGGTCGATGCGGCGCTTGACGTAAAGGGTACGGCGTCTCTGCGCAAGGTGCAGATCAACTCCGAGGCAAAATATCGCATAATGACGTGGAACCTCGGCTGCGAGGTAGGTAATGTCGATGATGCGCTTGAGGTCATGCTCAAGTACCTTCCCGATATCCTCTCCCTTCAGGAATGCAATAAGGCGATACATACAAAGCTGATAAACCGTCTGCCCAAGTTCTATCAGGTCTCAACGCGCTTCCATTCCAACGGTAAAACGTATGTCTATACGCCTATAATCTATAATTCCGAGGTGCTCACTCTCAAGGAGGCGGGCGCCGAGTGGCTGCGCGACAGATACACCAAAACTAACACAAAATCGCTCGCATGGGCGGTGTTTGAGGACAAGGAAGGCGCACAGTTCGCCGTTATCGACTTCCACGGCGCTGTCTGCTCAAATGCCTACAAGGGCTATGAGAACTACACAAGGGCGCAGCTCAACGAGCAGTCGAGCGTCTGGCGCACCGGCAACGTAAATCAGGTACTTGAGGTGCGCGAGCGTATATTCGCCAAGTACGGCAATATCCCGCTCATGGTGAACGGCGACTGCAACTTCACAAGCACCTCCACACAGTATAAGCAGATCACGGATTCCGGAATGTACGATGCGGAATTCACAGCGCGTCTCGGCACCGTGACCGGCTTCAAGACCTACTTTGATTACGGCACGCCCATCAAAACCGGTCCGAGCATCGACCACATCTTCGGCGTGAACGGCATCGACTTTGTTGAGCATTACATCGTGCGCGACAAGCTGGTGCTTACCGCCTCCGACCACTGCCCGGTGTATGTGGATTTCAATCCCAAAAAGCCCTGACGGATTTACGAGAAAGAAACCCGAATGATGAAAAAAACACTTTTCAGGTACGCCGTCCTGCTTATGGCGGTGCTTACGGTGCTTCCCGCAGTGCTTGCGGCATGCACCAAAAACGAAGGACCCGAGGCGAGCACGCCGATCGTGACCACCGAGGCGCCGGCGCCTGCCGAACTGGTCCTGTTCGGCGGCAGCGAGACATACAACGTTATCCGCGGCACATATGCCAACGAATCGGTGCTTGACGCGCTCAAAAAGCTCCGCAAAGCCATCGCCGCAAAATTCGGCGATATCTGGCAGGGCATTACGACCGAGGACTGGGAGCAGGGCGTCGGCAAGAATGATATTGTGGACAACGACAACGCGGAGATACTGGTCGGTCTCACCAACCGCCGCGAGAGCCACACGGTATACGAGTCTCTCGGCGAGAACGAATAT
>CAUABN010000277.1:0-2746 GCA_958427275.1 uncultured Anaerotruncus sp. | reverse complement strand
CGTAACGGACGCGAGGTAGCCGTTGACCGCGAAACCGCCAAGGCGGCGCTGGATGTTATGCTGAAGGAGACGGGAGTCACGGTGTGGCTCGGCGCTGCCGCCGCCGATGTTATTACGGAAGAGGCAGACGGAAGGCGGCGTGTTACCGGTGTGATATTTGCCACACAGCGCGGGCTTGTGGCTGTGCACGCCAAGGTCGTGGCGGACTGTACGGGTGACGGCTGCATTGCGGCGCTTGCGGGGTGCGGCTTTGATATCGGACGTACAGGCGACGGCAGACTTCAGCCGATGTCGCTTGAATTCGTGCTTGAGGATGTTGCGCCGGATGCCATTATCGTTTTCGGCGGCTCCGATCCGGTGAAGATACCGTCGGGAAAATATGCAGGCATGGAATTCCGCGAGTTCTGCAAGCTAAAAAACCGCGAGGGCGAACTGCCGGAAAATGTGACTATCGTCCGTCTGCACTTTAAAACACGTCCGACCGAGCGCGAGGTGAACGCAACTCAGGTGAACGGGCTTGATCCGCTCGACCCGGCAGATGTTGCCGCGGCGGAGACAGAGCTGCGCTCGCAGATCGCCGTTATCACCGAATTCCTCAGAAAATATATTCCGGGCTATGAGAACTGCCGTGTTTCCGATTCATCCGACGCCGTAGGCGTCCGCGAGTCGCGCCGCATACGCGGTATCGACGCCGTTTGCGATGCCGATCTGGAGGAGGGAAGAATGCGCGCGGATGCCGTTGTGCATAACGCATGGTTCCTGATAGATATACATAATCCCGCAGGGGGCGGTCAGGCGGAGGGACATGCGCGCATGGCAAAGCCCTACGATATCCCGTACGGTGCATTTCTGCCTGCAGATGCGGACGGACTTATAGTCGCCGGCAGATGCATTTCCGGTACCCATCGCGCACACGCTTCCTACCGTGTCATGGCTATATGCATGGCAATGGGCGAGGCTGCGGGTATTGCCGCCGCTGTAGCTGCCGTGCGCGGTGTCGATCCCAAGGATATTCCTGCCGCAGATGTCCGCGCCGAGCTTTCCGCACGCGGAGTCGAGTTGTAATTTAATTATCAAAAAAAGCCCCGGGACCTGTCAAACGCCCCGGGGACTGTTTTTGTGTTTATTTGTTTTTCGCCATTTCCGCGAGCATGCAGCACAGCTCGTCATAGCCGATGCCGACGGCGGCTGCCTCCTGTGGCAAAAGGGACGTCGGGGTCATGCCGGGAAGGGCATTCGCCTCAAGACAGTAGAAGATCCCGTCCTCTCCGTATATGAAATCCACTCTGCCGTACTGCTCCATGCGCAGGGCGTGGAAGGTCGCCACTGCAAGCTCCTGCACCTTTTTAGTTTCATCCTCGGTGAGCGGCGCGGGGCAGATCTCGGTGGTCATACCGCTCTGATATTTGTTTTTGTAGTCGTAAAAGCCGGTTTTCGGAATGATCTCAACGGGCGGCAGTGCCTTGCCGTCGATCACGCCGACTGTCAGCTCGCGTCCCTTTATGAGGCGCTCCACAACGAGGCGGGATTCATACCTGCACGCGGCGTCCAGTGCGGCATCAAGTTCATCGGTGCTGTATACCGGCGTCACGCCAACGCTTGAGCCGCACGAGGTCGGCTTTACAACGCAGGGGAGACCGATTTTGTCGATTATATCCTGCTTGCTGTCCGCGGCAGTGTCAAAGTATATCCATTCCGCGGTAGGTATCCCGGCGCGCGAAATGAGCTGTTTGGTCAGATCTTTATCCATTGAAAGCAGTGCTCCGGAATATCCGGTGCCGGTGTAGTGCCTGATCCCGGCACAGTCAAGCGTTGCCTGAAGCTGGCCGTTTTCGCCGATCGAGCCGTGAAGTCCGAGAAAAACAACATCTGCCGCGGCACAAATGCGCAGTACGCCGGGACCCACCAGCGCTTCGCGCCCGCCGTTGCGGCGGCGCACCTCGTCAAGATCCGGCTCATGCTCGCTCACAGGGCTTGAGTAGCTTTTACCGCATTCAAACACCGAGTCTATGTCTTCGGGAAGTTCGTCTGTACCCTCGTAAACATCAACGATCTTCACTGCGTGACCGCAGCGCGAAAGCGCGGAGGCTATAAGCGCTCCGGAGGAAAGAGAAACATCGCGTTCGGGGCTCAGTCCGCCCGCAAGTACAACAATTTTCATATCGTAAAACCTTTCAGTTAATAAGTGTCTTTCTGACTGCCGTTCAGCGTCAGCACCACCGTGCGTTCTATGCCGTTCAGGTCATTCAGAAGGGATGCGCTGTACCCGGCTGCGGCGCCCATGGCAGCTACATCGCGCGCCTCGCCTATGCCGACTTCAAATATAAGCATTCCGCCGGGGGCAAGCACGCCCGGCTTTGCCGCGCGCGGTATCAGAGAACGGTAAAAAACAAGGCCGTCATCGCCGCCGACGAGCGCGCCGCGCGACTCGTATTCAAGCTCCGGCTGTATTTTATCCGGCGTGAGGTCACATGCCGGAATATACGGTGGATTGGATATCACCGCGCCGAGCGGACATGAAAGAAGATCAAAAATTCCGTCGCCGAGCATATCCGCACAAACAAAGTCGCACCTTCGGTCAACACCGTGGCGCGCGGCGTTTTTTTGCGCCACACGCAACGCCGCGGGACTGATATCCACCGCAATGCAGTGCAGATCGTGGCGGTTTTTCAGAACGGATACGGCAATGGCGCCGCTCCCTGTGCCGAGGTCGGCAAAGCGCGCGCCGCGAGGCAGGAGCTTTATT
>CAUABN010000276.1:0-2748 GCA_958427275.1 uncultured Anaerotruncus sp. | reverse complement strand
AAACCTTTATCGCAACGCCGGGAACGTTTTTATAGCCCTCAAGCGCCGCCTTACCGGTATCGCCCGATGTCGCCACCAGCACAAGAGCCGTGCGGTGTTCGCCGGTTTTGCCAAGCGCGCGTGACAAAAGTCGCGGCATGAGCTGAAGCGCCATATCCTTGAATGCGCATGTCGGACCGTGCCAAAGCTCAAGACAGTAAACACCGTCGCCGGCTTTTCTCACCGGCGCGGGATCGTTGCCGAACGATGCACCGTATGCGGCACGGCAGTCCTCGGTCAGTTCCTCTTCCGTGTAATCATCAAGATACAGCGACAATATCTTCACCGCCGCCTCACTGTAAGAAAGCCCTGAAAGGGAAGTGATAAAATTCATATCCGTCGTGGGGATCGTTTCCGGCAGATAAAGTCCGCCGTCAGGAGCCAAGCCGCGCTTTATCGCCTCAGCTGAGCTTATTTTTTCCGGTTCAACGCGCGTGTCGCGCGTGCTGATATACTTCATTCCAGTCAGTCCTTTTTTGTTCCGTATCCTATGTTTTTGACTGCAAATTCATATGCGTTGCGCCAAAAGATCTTTTCTATATGATCGTCGCTCACACCGTCGCGCGACAGCGGCTCGATGATCTTCATAAGGTCGCGCACATCTTCGATGCCGTCCGGCAGGTCGGTGCCGTCGAGGTCGCAGCCCAGGGCAAGGTGATCGCCCGCACCGCGAGAAAGATAATATTCAATGTGCTTCACGATATCGGAGATGCCGGCGCCGTCCGGCGCGAGATGCGAGCGGCAGAGGCTCTGTCCGATAAGACCGCCGGATGCGATCACCGCATCTATGTGACGGTCGCGCAGGTTACGGGTGTGACCGTACAGGGAATACGCGCATGAGTGCGATGCAATAAACGGTCTTTTATACTCGGCAACGATCGCCGCAGTATCATCGACCGACGCGGCGCTGGCATGCGAAACGTCGGGAATTATGCCAAGCTCACAGCAGCGCGCCACAACGCGCTTGCCGAATTCGGTAAGACCGTCCTCGGTGTTGTGCGAGCCGCCTATGATAGTATTGCCCGCCCACATGAGCGTCAATATACGAACGCCGCGATCATACAGAAAATCCATTCTCGAAATGTCATTTTCAAGTATGCGCGCATCCTCGACGCCGAGCATATATGCGACCTTGCCGCAGTCCCATGCCGCTTTTATATCCGCACCGGTACGACAAAGGGTTGCACGGTCGGAATTTTTGGCAAGCTGATCAAAAAAATTGTCGGAGATCTCAAGAAATCTTGCGAAAGCCGTTGCATCATCCTTTTTGTATTCGGCACATACGGCGGCTACCTGACCGTAATTTTCGTATGTCTCAACTTTTTTAAGCGAAATGTGAAGATTGTTGTCGAGAAGCTCCTGCTTACGCGATCTAAGTCTGTACGGCGTATCGCAGTGTAGGTCAAAAAGTTTCATTATTGTTACCTTTCCATGCTTTGCGGCGCATTATCTTGCACCGAATGCATTGCGTATGTGATTTATCTTTGATATTTCGGGATCATCCGAATTGCCGCGGGCAAGGTAGACCTCTATCACGTCTATCCTTGCGCGTTTGGTGTTGGCTCGTTCCTCCGCACGCAGCATGCGAAGATATTCGTTGGCAGCCGCTACGGTATTTATCTTTTTTTCATAATTTACAGCCGCCGCGGGTCTGCCGTATGTATAAAGACATCCCGCAGGCGCTTCCGTGCGCGTTTTGACCTCAACAAAAACAAGATATTCATCATCCTCTGCAATTATATCAAGTTCATGTCTGCCGAATCGCACGTTACGCCCCTTGACGGTGTACCCGCTCCGCTCAAGAAATGCCGCTGCGGCATCCTCACCAATCCTTCCGTGCGCAGCCCGCGCGTTGGTGGCATTCTTTACGTTCTTATCCGCATTGCCGTCACCGTCAAGACGTGCGGAAAGTTTTTTATCCTTCATTTTTTATCGAGAAACCGTATGAACTGCCTGCGGTATATCGGAGCCGGACCCAACCGTTCGAGAGCTTCACGGTGAGCGGGCGTGCAGTAGCCCTTGTGCCTCGCGATCCCGTATTCGGGATATTCGGCATCAAGCCTCTCGCATATACGGTCACGTGCGACCTTGGCGAGTATCGATGCCGCGGCGATCGACGGCGACTTGCTGTCGCCCTTGACCACCGATTTGCCGGGAACATCAAATCCGCGGAACACATTTCCGTCAACAAGGAGGTAATCCGGCTTTATTGCAAGCAAAGACACCGCTCGCCTCATCGCAAGCAGCGTTGCGCCGAGAATATTCAGCTCATCTATTTCTTCAACGGATGCCTCGGCTATCGCATAGTCGTAAGCCGTTGCTTTTATTATATCGAACAAAAGTTCCCGCTTTTGCGGCGTGAGCTTTTTAGAATCGTTCAATCCTTCGATATGAGCCTCCATAGGCAGCACGCACGCCGCGGCTACCACCGGACCGCAAAGCGGACCTCTGCCTGCTTCATCAATGCCGCATATGCGACCGTATCCGCGCGCCATAAGGTCTCTTTCTATACTGAAGTCAAGCTCCTTTATTTCTTTTTTCGGCATTATATATGAGCCTCCGTACAGCTTTATTTTTTCGGCACTTCAAGCGATATGCGCCCTATTTTGGCACTTCTGAATTCATCGAGCATCATTTTTGCCGTTCGCTCAAGATCGACCTCTCCGCCGGATATAAGATATCCGCGGCGTTTGCCGACAGCCTCAAGTA
>CAUABN010000275.1:0-2764 GCA_958427275.1 uncultured Anaerotruncus sp. | reverse complement strand
TTACCGCACCACACCAAGCCGCCTGCGGCGTCTTGGTCAAAGTTCTGCTGTAGAATTTTACGCGCCTTGACCAAAGACAATAATGACTTGTAGATATGAATCTGCACTCACTTCACCGACAATGTGCTTCATGTTCTGATGTAACTAAGGACGTGTAGTAGATATAAAACAGCACTCATTTCACCATCGGGGTATGAAGCTGCAAATCTGAAGCAACGTCACCCGAGTATAGAAAGAACTTCTTTTTCGTATTGGCGGGTGTAGAGGGAGTGGTAGTAGCCGCAGCGACGCATAAGCTCGCTGTGACGTCCTTCCTCAACTATTTTGCCGTCCTTGACAACGATTATGACGTCCGCATCGCGTACAGTGGAAAGACGGTGCGCAATGATGAAGGACGTCCGTCCTGCCGTGACCTTGCCGATCGCATTCTGGATTATCTGCTCGGTTATCGTGTCAACGGATGAGGTCGCTTCGTCAAGCACAAGAATGCGCGGATCGGCAATTATCGCGCGGGCAAAGGAAAGCAACTGCTTTTCGCCGGTGGAGAGAAGATCGCCGCCCTCGCCTACTTCGCTGTCAAGCCCGCGGTCCATGCGCGCCACAACAGCATCGGCAGAGACTGTGCGCAGAGCCGCATTGATCTCATCGTCGGTCGCATCCGGCTTGCCGTAGCGCAGATTGTCGCGCACAGTGCCGGAGAAAAGATGCGGCGACTGGAGCACATAGCCTATGTTGGAGTGCAGCCAGAGCTGAGAGCGCTCGCGCGCATCACGCCCGTCGATAAGAACAGCGCCGTCTGTCGGCTCGTAAAAGCGGCATACAAGGTTGACAAGAGTGGATTTTCCCGCACCCGTCTCACCTACAATGGCAACGCGCGTGCCCTGCGGGACCTTGAGCGAGAAGTGCTCAAGCACCGTCTCGTCGCCGTCAGGGTAGCGGAAGGTCACATCGCGGAATTCTATGTCGCCGTGAAGCGGCTCCCAGTTCTCGCGGTGCGGTTCAAAGGTGTCGCCGTATTTTGCTATCACCTCGGGAGTGTCGGTGACGTCAGACTCGGTCTCAAGCAGACGGGTGACACGCTCGATGTTCACCTGCGTGTTGATAAGACTGGAAAATGCATCTATGATCCAGAGAAGAGGATCCATAAGCCCCTGCGCATAGGACATGAAGACCGAAAGCGTGCCGACCTTCATGGCTTCCTCAAGGGTGAGGATGCCGCCGCGCCAGAGAACGAGCGCAAGCGCAACGTAGGAGAAGAAGGATACGGAGGAGAACAGAAGCCCGCGGAAACGCGAGGCGCTTACCGAGGTCCGCTTCATCGTGCGGGTGTCGGACTCGAATTCGGATATCATTTTGTCCTCGATCACAAGCGTCTTTATGGTCTTGGCGCCTGTGATGCCCTCGTTGTAGTCGCCGGAGATACGGGAGTTAAGCTCGCGTATCGAACGGTTGAGAGAGGTCAGCTTGTTGAGAGAAAACGCAATGAGGAGCGCCGCTATCGGAACTATCGCAATGACTGCCAGCGCCAGTTTGCTGTTTATGCTGAGCATGACCGCTATCGCGCCGATGATGTAGGAGATATTCCATATGGCATCAAGAAGCGACCATGAAACAAGCTCGCCGATGCGCGAGGTGTCGCTCATGATGCGGGAATGAACATATCCGACGCTGTTCTGGTTGAAGTAGGAGAAGGAGAGAGTCTGAAGATGGTCAAAGCTCGCCTGCTTGAGATCGTGACCGACACCGCATTCAACGCGCGAGCCGGTGTAGGTCGTGACGAAATTCGCACTTATCTGAACGATAAGGGTGAGAAGGTAGAGCAGTATGAACCACGGCAGCGTGCTTACAACGCCGGTGACTATGTAGTTGTCTATGGCGTAGCGCTGGAAAAGAGGGATGACAATGTCTACTGCGCTACCGACTATGCCGAGCACCAGCATGACGAGCAGCTTGCGCCTGTACGGGCGGATGAACGGTATCAGCTTCCCGATGCCGAACCACGGCAGACGGACAAAGCTGTCGTTCTTTTTCTTTTGGTTTTCACGCGGGTCTTTTTTTACTTCTGTGCCGCTCATGCGTCTGCCTCCTTTCCTACGTCGGGATCCGACATCTGGATCTCGTAAATGCGGCGGTAAATGCCGTCCTTGAGCTTCATAAGCTCGTCGTGCGTGCCTTCCTCGGCTATTTTTCCGTGGTCGAGCACGATTATTTTGTCCGCGCTCATCAGAGTCGCCGTGCGGTGAGAAATAAGGAACACGGTCGATCCGCCGAGCTGATCGGCAAGCGCGGCGCGTATCTTTGCATCCGTCTCCGCATCGACGGCGGAGAGAGAATCGTCAAATACCATTATCGGAGCCTTTTCGGTCAGCATGCGGGCTATCGAGGTGCGCTGCTTCTGACCGCCGGAAAGCGTTACTCCGCGCTCACCGACAAAGGTGTCGTAGCCCTCGCTGAAGCCGGATACCGTCTCGTCAAGGCAGGCAACGCGCGCCGCCTCGCGAATTTCCTCCATTCCCGCGCCGGGAGAGGCTATCGATATGTTGTCCGCTATCGAACGGGAGAAAAGGTACGGCTCCTGAAGGACTATGCCGATGCTGCGGCGCAGATACGACGCGCGGATGTCGGCAATGTCAACGCCGCCTATCGTTATCCTGCCTCCGCTGCCGTCGGCGGGAAGCTCGTAAAGCCTGTCGAGCAGGTGTACGAGCGTGGATTTGCCAGAGCCGGTGCCACCGAGAATGCCGAGCGTCGAGCCGGCGGGAAC
>CAUABN010000274.1:0-2796 GCA_958427275.1 uncultured Anaerotruncus sp. | reverse complement strand
CTGACATCTCGCCCGCATCCGTTGTCACATCGAGCACAGGCAGCGCTGTGAACACCGTGAGGATATACACATTTTGATAATCAGAGCCGCCGCCCGTCCCTCCGATGTATCATTTTATCCGGATACGATCTTCTTATATATCCAGGTTCTGCGCGTATTTTGCGTTCTGCTCTATAAATTCGCGGCGCGGCTCGACCTTATCGCCCATAAGCAGGGAGAAAAGCTCGTCGCACATAATGGCATCGTCTACCGTCACCTTGAGCAGCGTGCGCGTTGCGGGGTCCATAGTGGTAGCCCAGAGCTGATCGTAATTCATCTCGCCAAGACCTTTATATCTGTCCGCTTCAACGCCCACCGTGCCGAGTTCGGCGATATATTTATCCCTCTCGGCGTCGGAATACGCATACTTTGCGGTGCCCTTGCCGGACCTCTTATACACCTTGTAAAGCGGAGGCTGCGCAAGGAACACATGCCCATCGTCGATAAGTTGTCTCATATGACGGAAGAAGAATGTCAGCAGCAATATCTGAATATGCGCGCCGTCCACATCGGCATCGCTCATTATAACGATCTTGCCGTAGCGGAGCTTGGAAATATCGAAATCCTCCCCGATACCGCAGCCGAGCGCCTGGATTATCGGTATCAGCGACTGGTTGGAATACACCTTGTCAAGGCGGCTCTTTTCAACATTCAGCACCTTACCGCGCAACGGGAGTATCGCCTGGAACATCGAGTCGCGTCCCTGCTTTGCGGAGCCTCCTGCGGAGTCTCCCTCGACGAGATACAGCTCTGTGAGCGATGCATCCCTCTCCTGACAGTCTGCGAGCTTGCCGGGCAGTGTTGAGCCTTCAAGCAGTCCCTTGCGGCGAGTAAGCTCTCTTGCGCGGCGTGCCGCCTCGCGTGCGGATGCCGCCGCTATGGTTTTTTCCACTATCGCCTTTGCCGTTGAGGGATTTTCCTCAAAATACTCCGAAAGTCTTGCCGAGACAGTATTGTCTACGAGCGTTCTTATCTCGGAGTTGCCGAGCTTTGCCTTTGTCTGGCTTTCGAACTGCGCGTTCTCAAGCTTTACGCTGACGATAGCGCATATGCCCTCGCGCACGTCGTCTCCGGTGAGCTGCTTATCCGCGCTTTTGAGCATTCCGTTTTTGCGCGCGTAATCGTTTATAACGCGCGTGAGCGCGGTACGGAAGCCCGTTTCGTGCGTTCCGCCCTCTATGGTGTTCATATTGTTCGCAAACGTCAGCACGGTGGACTGATAAGAGTCATTGTACTGAAGCGCGACCTCGGCGAGCGAGGTGCCTCTCTCGCCCCTCATATAAATGACATCGGGGTGAATGAGCTGGTTGTGTCTTTGCGCGTTGAGGTAGCTTACAAAATTGCGTATACCGCCTTCAAATCTGAGATCGGTCTCTATCGGCTCTCCGCCGTCGGGGCAGCGGGCGTCCACCATAACTATACGCACGCCGGCATTCAGGAACGCCTGCTCTCTCATGCGGTTGAGCAGGATATCGTAATCAAAAACGGTCGTCTCGAATATCGTCGGGTCGGGCTTGAATGTTACCTTGAGCCCGTGCTCCTTGTCGGTCGCCTTGCCCTCGCATTTGAACGGTCTTGCTACGTGGCCGCGCTCGAACCTCTCGGTATATCTCACGCCCTCGTACACGTTATCCATCTCCAGCCACTCGGACAGCGCGTTTACGACCGACGCGCCGACGCCGTGAAGTCCGCCGGCGATCTTATATCCTTCGCCGCCGAATTTACCGCCCGCGTGCAGTATCGTATACACGACCTCGGGCGTGGGAATGCCCTGTGTGGGGTGCATGCCCGCCGGGATGCCTCGTCCGTTGTCCTCAACGGTAATGCTCTCTCCGGGGTTTATCGTGACTCTTATAAGGTCACAGTGACCTGCCAGCGCCTCGTCGATAGAGTTATCCACTATCTCGTTCACAAGGTGATGCAGACCTCTCACCGACGTTGTGCCTATATACATACCGGGGCGCTTGCGGACCGCTTCAAGTCCCTCAAGCACCTGTATCTGACTTTCCGTATACGCTTCGTCGGCGACGACCGTATCAAGCACCTCGTCCTCCGGATCCAATGCTGCCTTTGCCGCTTCTACGTCCAGCTCGTCCGTTTCCGTTATGCTTTCCCCGGTCATTTCGACCTCATCTCTCTCATCTCTCATTTTTTTATCCTCGTGTGAAATTATATATCGTTTATCTTTTATCGTTTATTTACACCCGCAGAATGCGGAGATATTACTTATTCCTCTTCCGTTTCACGGATATCATCCGCCTTGCCCTCTATACGTTTGGCAAGAGCCGACGGCGACAGCTGCGAAATGCACACGCGGGTGGGATGTCCCCCGTCAGTCGCCTTTGTTCTTATTTCGGTCCTTTTGTTAACACGGTAGACCACGAACGATTTCGGCAGTTCAAAGCCGTTTGTGTACGCCACGCCGTCGTTTTTCTCCGCCTTCGAAAGATATCTTCTCGTTATCGGTGATACCGTCGTGCTTTCAAGATCGAACACCCCAAGGATGTTCTTTATCCTTATGTTTTTAGAGCTTCCTACGCTAAGATACATTATGTCTCCCCCGTGAACCTTCCGCCCTCAACGCGTATGACGCGCTCCGCACCGTATGCCGTGCCGTTGTCGCCGTCATGCTCGGTGCAGGTGGAAAGGATTATCTGCCTTTCCTTCATCTTTCCGGTAAGATAAGCCCGGCGGCGTGCATCAAGCTCCGAAAACACATCGTCAAGCAGAAATACCGGCTCCTCACCGCTGTCACGC
>CAUABN010000273.1:0-2800 GCA_958427275.1 uncultured Anaerotruncus sp. | reverse complement strand
TGCGTCAGATGTTCGGTGAAGATGATGAAAAAAAAGATGCGGAAGGTAAAAATGCCGCGTCATCGCTCAATATCGGCGAAAGTGCTTCGGAGAATGCCGACTCTACATCCGATGATAATGTTATCAAAGAGACCGTTGCGTTGGATGATGCGGGAGCACCGTGTGTTTCCGAGGAGCCTACCGCGCATGAAGAGTTGCCGTGCATTGATTACAGAATAGTTGGCGAGCTGTTTAACTCATACATCATCGTTGAAAAGGGCGACACCAGCCTTATCATTGACAAACATGCCGCGCACGAAAGGTTGAACTTTGAACGCTTCAAGGCAAGACTTGAGGCGACAGATCGCGCTGTCGTTATGCTGGCTGTGCCGCGCGATGTAATGCTTATGAGCGGAGAAGTTGCCGCTATTGAGGAATACAGACAGGAGATCGAAAAAACAGGATTCGACTTTACAACATCGAGAAATGCTGTTTCTCTAACCGCGATACCTGAGGGGCTTGAGCTTGACGAAGCTGTCATGATGATCGAGTCGTTTGCCGGCGATCTTGCAGATGCATCCGGCAATATAGAGCTTACCCACAAGCTGATATTTGAAAAGGCTCTTTACCAGGCGTCCTGCAAAGCGTCGATAAAGGCAGGGCGTGTCTACCCGCCGGAATACATAAATTATGTTGTCGGTGAATTGATGAAGCATCCGGATATAACCTACTGTCCTCACGGCAGACCGGTCGCATTTGAAATGAAAAAATCGGCGCTTGACCATCGCTTCAAGCGTACATAAAGCGCTCGATATGAAAGGAAAATTCTCAACAGATGTTTGAAATAAAGTGTACAGAAGACCGCGCGCGGCGTGGTGTGCTTCACACCGTTCACGGTGATATAGAGACCCCGGTTTTCATGAATGTCGGTACCTGCGCCGCGATAAAGGGCGGCGTGGCGACCTACGAGCTTAAGGAGATAGGCTGTCAGGTGGAACTGTCCAATACCTATCACTTGCACATTCGTCCCGGCGACAAACTCATTCATGACATGGGCGGCATACGGAAATTCATGAATTGGGATGGTCCTGTGCTTACAGACAGCGGCGGATTTCAGGTGTTTTCGCTGGCACAGCTCAGAAAGATCACCGAGGAAGGTGTTCGTTTTGCCTCGCACATAGACGGTAAGCGTATTTTTATGGGTCCAGAGGAGAGCATGCAGATACAGTCAAATCTTGCTTCCACGATCGCTATGGCGTTTGACGAATGTATTGAAAATCCCGCACCGTACGATTATGTAAAGGCATCGACCGAGCGCACATACCGCTGGCTCGTTCGCTGCAAGGCTGAAATGGAGCGTCTCAACTCATTGCCGGATACAATAAATCCTCACCAGATGCTTTTCGGTATCAACCAGGGGAGTACCTACGAAGACCTTCGTATTGCTCACATGCTGAAGATCGCCGAGCTGGATCTTGACGGATACGCGATAGGCGGTCTTGCCGTTGGCGAAGAGACCGAGGAGATGTATCGTATAATTGATGCCGTTGAACCTTATATGCCAAAAAACAAGCCCAGATATCTTATGGGTGTTGGTACACCGGTCAACATTCTTGAAGCAGTTTATCGCGGAGTTGACTTTTTTGACTGCGTTATGCCGAGCCGCAATGCAAGACACGGTAATGTCTTCACGTGGAAAGGGAAGATAAACATACTTAACGAGAAGTATGCTAAAGATCCGCGTCCGATAGATGAGGGTTGCGGCTGTCCGGCGTGCACGAGATACAGCCGCTCGTATATCAGACATCTTATAAAAGCCAAGGAGTCGCTCGGAATGCGGCTTGCCGTGGTCCATAATCTCTATTTCTATAATGAGCTTATGAAAAAGATCCGCGAAGCGCTTGACGAAGGTTATTACGAGAACTTTTATCAGAAATACCGTGTGACGCTTGCGGAGCGCGCACCCGACTGATAGCTATTTGTTCAGAAACACGTAATACGGTCGGTGTTGCAAAAATGTATGGTTTGTTGTATAATTACCGCATAAGACCGAGGCGATGCCTCAATACCGAAGGAGGAGATATACGGTGCTGTCTGCAGTAAAAAACTTTGCATTGACATTTATAATATCACTTTTGGTATTTTCATTGCTGGCATATTTCATCGTCGGATATGCTCTCAATAATCTTGTGGGAATTGCCGGAGGCAGCGATACATCCGAAACAACAACAGTCCCCACACCGGTAATTACCGACAGCAATGGCGGTATTATCGACATAGACCTTCCGGACACGGGGACGTCATTCAACCTTCTCCTGGTGATGACGGATTATGAACCGTCTTTTTATGCATACGATCCCGCGGTCCTTGAAACGATATTCGGAAAAAAGGATGAAACGACTCACGAGCCTGCTCCGCTTCCGACCGACCTTGCAGCGCCGCGTCGTGTTGCACTCGAGCCTGATTCCGACCCGGAGGATGGCGACAGTATTTACGGTGATAACGGAGATCCGATGATCCCCGGCGGGTTTTATCAGAGCACGTACCAGTCTGTGACTACACAGGCGATGGTCCTCATGCGCTTTGACCGAGAAAGATCACAGGTCACTTTTTCGGCATTTCCCAATGATGCGGTTACGGTAATGGACGGCAGATACATTGCCGTCGGCGATATCTACGCAAAATACGGTAAGAACATTCTGTGCGACGCGATACATTCGCTTACCGGGTGTCTGGTGGACGGATATGCGATCGTGCATCCGGACGGACTTAAAGCGTTGGTAGATACTCTCGGCGGAATTTATTTTAATGTACCGTGCGA
>CAUABN010000272.1:0-2807 GCA_958427275.1 uncultured Anaerotruncus sp. | reverse complement strand
CCATGCTCTCCGGGTTTACCAAGCTGGATTTCTCCGACTTCAAAAGCTGCTTTGGCCCGTTCGTCATGATCATGTTCGGCACCTTCACCGGCGACATCGCCGCGTCGATCTGCCTCGGCGTTCTGACCGACGTGCTCATCAAGGTCGTGACCGGCGATGCGAAAAAGGTCCACCCGGTGCTCTATGTACTTTGCATCCCCCTCGTTCTTTATTTTATAGTGTAACGGGTTTTGCTGAAAAAGGCTCTCAGATCTGTGATCTGAGAGCCTTTTTCTTTATATTAATATTATATACAGCCTGTCGAGAAACCCGGCTGTGCGCTAAGCGGTAGCCGGGTTTCTGGCGTATTGAGAGTGGAAAAACAAGATGTGGAAATAGTCATTCCATTTCCATATCGCCAGCTTTTTCAAGTTCATGGCAGCGAACTTAGGCTGTGCGGTTTTATTCTTTATTCTGCTTCAAGGAGGAAAGGTCTTTCAAAACCGCCAGTGCTATCGGTTTTACATCTGGTGTGCAGGACTGAAACAGTTTCAGCACCGTTTCACTACCGTAGGTTTTTTGAGCGTACCGGCAGCCGGATACTACGTAACCGAGATCGGCATCAACCGCCGCGCATACAGCGTCGAGCGTATCTAGCGTCGGCGTAACTTTGCCGTTTTCAATTTTTGAGAGATACACTGTCGTAATATCTGCAGCTTCCGCAACCTTTTCTTGCGTCAACTTTGCTGTACGGCGGCTTTCTTTCAAACGCTTTCCGATCATTGCATAATCAATTGCCATGAAATTACCCATATTAGTATAGCAATATGATACGGATAGTATAATAAATTATTAGATTAACTTGATTTATTAATTTAACAATGATAGTATAGAGATACAATTCTATATAAAAAGGAGAGATATGATTGGATACGGAGTATAAAGAAATGACTACTGCAGCAGAAACTGATGCAACTGTTTCTGCGCCATCCCCAGCTTCTCCGGTGCCTGTTGGAGAAGCTGAATCTCCGAAGAAAAAAGTGCCGCGTTGGATATGGCTGGCTCTGAGTATTTTTCTTCTTGCTGCGGCAGCAGTCATTTTCTTCGTCGGCATAGAATCATCAGGAGATTCCGACGATTATCTCGCTGAGCTGAACTACGCGAATGGGGGGCTTGTTGCCTATGACAGTGAACATGTATACTATCTTGCTCCAGCTGAGACAGGATCGAAAAAAAGCGAGTATATACTCGTATATGAAGCAGATCCGTATGGAAATGATCCTCATGTAGTGTGCAAGGAAAAAGCACTCGAAACGATCCGTTCCGCAGAATCCGAACTGTACTGTTTTGGAAAGCAAGGCTCGGACAACACGCCGTTCCTTGCTAGGATCAATAAAGCAACTGGCGAATTGACCGTGCTGCGCAGTTTTCCGGCGGGAACGGATATTACATATTTTACCGTTCGCGATTCCGAACTGTTCTACTGTGCAAATAGCACACTTTACAAAGGTGCTTTGGAGGAAGCCGAGCCGACCGCAGACGTTGCCTTGTTTAACGGCTGCGCTGCCGTGCATTTTTCCGGTGATGCAGTTTACTATTCTTCTGAAAATGAGGTATTTGTATACAAACTCCGTTCGGGGAAGGTCCGGTCGCTTTGCTCCGCTGCCGCCACACAGATATGCCGCAAGGGAAACCAACTTTTTTTATGAATCAGGAAGGGCTATTCTCCGTTAGAAGTAAAGGCGGAGAAGCGACAAAACTCGTTGCGCATGATAGTTCCGAAACCTCTTTCTTTTCCTTTTTTTCACTTTACAAGGATAATATTCTGTATGGATATGGCTTTGATGCAGATGAGGTTGGTGAACTTATCGACGCTCATACGGGAACTTCTTATTCGGACCAAATATATGCGCCTATTTTGAAGATAATCCTGTTGTTTAACGGAAATGTGGAGTATATCGGAGAAAATGGCAGCGAGCCCACCGGAACGGAAAGACCAATTTGCGCTATTCCGGATTATGCCGTCTTTTCTCCCTATGGAATCGCTTCAGGTTTCTATATTACCCCGTATCAATCGTACTATTCCAGAAACCTTGTCCTATATACATTAGTTGAAATTATGGAGTTTAAATAATCAAAAAAGGATGTACCACGTGTATGAGAAAAACAAAAAAAGCTGTTGCCGCCATTTTGACGCTGTTGCTGATAGTATCAATGACCGCCTGCGCCCTGCACGGAAAAAATCTGACTATGGATGCGCTTGTGAATGCAAGCACAAGAGACGAAGTGATAGAACTGCTCGGCGATTCTTTTTCTGCAGCGGGAGATAGCGACTGGTATGAATCCGTTGAATATATGGGAGAACCCTATTCCATGCTTGTTAGCTACTGCGACAACACCCTTGACAACATTGCTATGCATTGTGACTATGAAGGAATGCGCGGCATGGACTTGGTCCTGGAAAGACTCAATTATACGGTGACAGCGAGAGAGCGGCAGCTCGCAAAAAATGCTCTCGAAGAAGTTGCGCGTGAGCTTACGGAAAAATATGGTGAACCGGAGGTTTACTATTCACCGGTCGAGACAACGACCCGCAGCTGGTACGTCGGTGACTGTGAGATTGAGCTTGAAGATCACACCGGAAACGATCAGTTCAAGGCCTTGGGAGCCTATGAGATCTTGATTTGGTATTGACCGGGAAAACCAGAACTATATGACATAAATTACAGCAGAAAGGCACAGTGTGAGTATGGAGACAAACAATTGTCCAGAATGTGGTCATGAGATGAAGGCCGAGGAAACTCTATGCCGTAATTGCGGATATGACG
>CAUABN010000271.1:0-2812 GCA_958427275.1 uncultured Anaerotruncus sp. | reverse complement strand
GGCATAGTTACCATCGAGGACTTCCTTGAGGAGCTTGTGGGTGAGATATGGGACGAGGAGGATGTGGTCGAAGAAGACTTTATCAAGCTCGGCGGAAACCGCTTTCTTGTCAGTCCGACCCTTACCCTCGGAGATGTATTTGAGCGCATGGGACTTGCACTTCCCGCAGACACCGGACGCGCCGCCGCTCAGCCCGTTGGCGTATGGGTACAGGAACGCTTCGGACGTCTGCCCGAGGAGGACGAATCCTTTATGTTCGGTAACGTTGAGGTTTCGGTAGACGAGGTAAACGACACCCGTGTGACCGGTCTTGTCTTCCGTATAACCGATGAGGACGAAAGTCACAGCGGATCCGAAAAAACGGAGGTGAGCGTCTGATGTCGGCAGCAAAATATATCACATACGGGTTTATAATACTCCTGATGCTGGTGCTGTCCGCTTTCTTTTCGGGAAGCGAGATATCATTCAATGCAGCAAACAAGATGCGTCTGCGCAAAGCGGGAGAAGCCGGTTCCAAAACAGCCAAGCTTGCAAACAAGATCAGTGAACACTTCACCATCGCCCTTTCGGCGATACTTATAGGCAACAACCTTGCAAATATCGCCGCATCCACCGCGGCAACTTCGATCGCCATCGCACTGTTATCCGGTGTGAGCGGCGGAGACGCGATAGCCTCCACCCTTGCAACCGTTATAATGACCGTTATCGTTTTGATCTTCGGCGAAATAGTGCCGAAGCTCTTGTGCAAACAGCACGCGGACACTGTAGTCATGTGGATAGCGATCCCCGTTCTCATCCTGATGATAGTTCTCGCCCCTGCCGTAGCGGTAGTCATGGGTCTTCTTTGGGTCCTGCGACTCATCTGGGGCAAGGATAAAAACGAGGGTGTTGACGTTACCGAGGAGGAGCTTTCCTCGATAATCGACACAGTTGAGGAGGAAGGCGTTATAGACGAGGGTCAGAGCGATCTGCTCCAGTCAACGCTTGAATTCCATGAGACAACTATCGAAGAGGTCATGACACCGCGTATCGATCTTACAACGATCGATATCGACGATGACCGCGAGAGCATTATCGACACCATCGAAAATTCAACATATTCACGTATTCCGGTTTATGAGGACAGCATAGACAACATAATAGGCATTCTTTATCTGAACCAGTACTACCGCGCAGCGGTGGACGATCCCAATGCAGATATACGCGAAATGCTTATGAAGCCCTGCTTCCTGCACAAAACAATGTATCTGCCCGACGCACTGAGACATCTGCGTGACAGGCGCACACATATTGCCATTGTAATTGATGAATTCGGCGGCACCATGGGCGTTGTCACGATAGAGGACATACTCGAAGAGCTTGTGGGTGACATCTGGGATGAATCGGACGAGATAATCACCGATATCGTCAAGACGGGTGAAAACACCTATGAGGTGCTGGGCGAAGCCAATATCTACGATTTCTTTAATGAAATAGACTACGAGCCGCACGATTTTGAAAGCGAATATTCGACCGTCGGCGGCTGGGCAATCGAAAACCTTAATTCCGACCCGCATGTCGGCGACAGCTTTACATGCGGCAGGCTCTACGTTATAGTTACCGAAATGGACGACATGCGCGTTACAAAGGTAACGGCTGTGCTCAACAAGCCCTCCGAGGACAATGAAGACGAAGAGGACGAGGACGAGCGCGAGACTGAAAAAGCGGAAAAATAATAAAAAACGGGGCTGTCACGCAAGCGTGACGGTCCCGTTTTAACCAATCACCAGATGAATAAGATAAATTATCAAAAAAAGCTTGATGAAATAATAGCATCTCTCGGGGACAGACGTCCCAGCCTTTTACTGCACAGCTGCTGTGCGCCGTGCAGCAGCTACTGCCTTGAATACCTGTCGCGCTATTTTGACATCACCGTACTGTATTACGATCCCAATATTTCGCCGGAGGCGGAGTTCCGCAAGAGAGCCGAGGAAGAAGCGCGCTTTATTCGTGAATTTCCTCCTGCGGCGGGCGTCCGGCTTGTGATCGACCGATACGATCCCGAGCGCTTTTATGCCGCAGTGCGTGGGCTTGAGGATTTGCCCGAGGGCAGCGAGCGGTGCTTTGTCTGTTATCGGCTGCGACTTGAACGCACCGCCGAATATGCGGCACAGCACGGCTTTGATATGTTCTGCACCACGCTTTCCATAAGTCCGCTCAAAAACTGTGAAAAGCTGAACGAGATCGGAGAGGAGCTTGGCGCCGCTTATGGCGTAAAGTATCTCCCCTCCGACTTCAAAAAGCGAGGCGGATATAAGCGCTCAATCGAACTCTCGCGCGAATACGGTCTTTACAGGCAAAACTGGTGCGGCTGTGTGTTTTCAAAGCGCGATCGCGGCGATTAAGATCCGTCAGACGTCAAAGCAGCTGCCGCCTATAAATTCACGCATAAGCGAATTGCACGGTATCAGCGATTCGTCCTCTATCGGTCTGAAATACTTAAGATACTTTATAAGCCTGTTAGCCACAAGGAACTGCGGGGCTGTATAGCTTATCTCGCGCAGTGCGGGCAAAGCCTTTGTTCTAAGCACACAAAGCTCATACTGAAGCGCCGAGTTGAAAACAAAATTGGCTCCCTCCTGATTGGGATATATCCATCTGAACTCGCCGTTTCTTACCGACTGCCACATATCTATCGTCCGCGCCGCCGAGCTGCCGCGGAAGTTCATATCTCTGACTATGCGGCGTATCAGTCTCAGGTCGGTAATATTCAGCGGCGAGTGGTCGTCGATGTTTATCTGAGCCTGCGGCGCGATATAAATTTTATATTTCT
>CAUABN010000270.1:0-2820 GCA_958427275.1 uncultured Anaerotruncus sp. | reverse complement strand
TACCCGTGCGTATTTTCGCCGGTTATGACCTCATCGGTCGCTGCGCAGAATGCCACACCCCCGGAAGCACTCACGAGGTTAGCGAGGAATTTCCGGAACGAACGGTAATTTCCGCTCGCCGGTTCTTCGTCGTGCTCAAGAGCCAGATGCATTGCGTGCGTTATGTCGCAGCAGGAAAAGAGAACCTTTGTGGGAATATCAGCCTCTGATACCGGCTCGGCGTCTCCGAGCAGAACACTGTTATCGATAAGATGAGGTGTGTTCAGTGCGCTCTCAAGCGCAGAATCGTCGGCTGCAGCCGCTTTCGGGGCGATGACGGTATATAGCGTAAACTCACACGTCATGATTGATCCTCCTTACCGAATATATGTAATTTTATTATACCATAAAAACGGCTTTCGCGCAATATCGAAGAGATAAAAATATCAGATAAATGTAAAAAAAGATTGTATGACAGAGGTGAAAAAAGCAAAATATAAATTCGGTAAACGCATATTGCATTTGAAATGGTTTTATGTTATAATTAATTTCAGTCCGATCAAGGGGCAAGAATGACAAGAAGGAAAGATGCATATGAAAATACTGACTACTATCTCCGCTTTGTTTATAATCGGCGGCAGTGCCGGCTGGCTCATCGAACTGATATTCCGACGCATGGCGCACGGAAAATGGATTAACCCCGGATTTTTGTGCGGACCGTGTCTGCCGCTTTACGGCACGGGCGTGCTTGTGCTGTACGGCTTTTGCAGTGTCGATCTTTCGTTCATACCGCAGATATGGCTGCGCAAGGTCTTTCTTATCATCGCGCTTACCGTTGTTCTCACAGTGATAGAGTATATCACCGGCATAGTTTTCGTTAAATTCTTTCATGTAAAGCTGTGGGATTACAGCTCATGCCGCGGGAACATCCAGGGCGTTATATGCCCCCTTTTCAGTCTTGCATGGGGCGCCATAGGCGCGGGATATGCGCTTTTCCTCCATCCGTGCTTTGTGGCGCTTGCCGATTGGCTCGCGGAAAATCCCATCTACAATTTCTTTTCGGGAATGTACGTGGGAGTGCTTCTTGTGGATGTGTGCTATTCCTTCCATGTGGTTAAGAAACTGAAGGAATTCGCAGATGAAAAACAACTCGTGATACGTTATGAAAATCTCAAGCTGTCGATAGCGCGGAGAGCCGAAGAGCTTAAACAAAAACGGAATTTTACATTCCCGTTCCATACTCCGTCGAATACCAACCTGCGCGAGGAGGTCGAGCGTTATATCGACGCTCTGAAGGAGAAGGGAGCGTTCAAGCCTTTTTCCGGTAAACGCAAGTAATGATATAATATATAATTATATAATGATATGAGGTATAAATATGAAAATACATAAGGTTTCGATAGCCGTTTCATCATTTGTCTTGTGTGCATTCCTTGTTGGATGCGCTCCCGTCTCGGTTCCCGCAGATACGCATCAACAGTCATCCGATACAGAGGCGTCTCCTGCAGAAACGACAGCTGAATCCGCTCTCACAGAGGGACAGTCGGTATCACATGATATTTCGGTCATGTCTTACAATATAGCCGGTTATTCAAAAACCGATGATGCCCATAAAAAAGCTATCGAAAGCGGCATTCTGAAATTACTACCGGATATCGCCGTGATAAATGAGGGGGATTCCGGGCTTTGCGCCGACAGCGCTCAGCTTTCGGAAATATACGACGCAGTCGTTCCGACATTCAACGGAAACATAACGGAATCCGTGGTGTTGATAAATAAAGACAAGTTTTCAAGACTGTCCGAAGAAACGTACTGCCTTACGGCGACACCGACCGAATATTCCAAGGTTGCGGGAAGCTATCATTATCGTTTCATGACTGCGGTGAAGCTCGAACATAAAGCGACCGGAAAACAGTTTTACGTCATAGCAACGCACCTTGAGAATAATTCAAGCAACCCAGACGCCTTCAAACGCCGTGACAGCGCGCGAAAGCTCCAGGCCAAGTTCCTGCTTGCTTTGATAGATCAGAAGCTCGATGCCTCACTGCCGTTTATTGTTGCCGGCGACCTTAACAGCTCGGATGATACCGCCGATCAATATCGAAAGGGCGGTATCTCGGAGTTGCTTACCAGCGGAAGGGTAGAGAACAGCTCTGCGATCGCCGCAACGGTCAAGTCCGGCGGATATTCGCATGTCAGCGGTATTACGCTTGACCACATATTGCTCAGTAGCGGTAACTTTGCTGTGAAAATGTATGCCGTGGAGCAAAGCGCCACACCTCCGTCCGATCACCACCCCGTTATAGCTGTCGTTGAACTGAAATAAGAAATGCCTCCGAAAATGTTAAATGCGCGTTTTCGGAGGCAAATTCGCTTTGGTTGCAGGATAAATGACGAAGCTTGAAAAAATATTTTATCAAAAAGGCTTTTTTCGCGAAAAGGACTTGCAAAATTTTCGGCAATATGATATAATAAACAACGTTGAGCGTAAAACGCCCGTCTAATTGAATACGGAGAGGTATCGAAGTGGTCATAACGGGGCTGACTCGAAATCATTAGCGTCGTGTGGAACACTCGATCTCGTAAAACCGTGAAAACGCTTGAAAAAGCGAGGAAATCGGAGCTTTTCGGCGATTTCGCTTTTCACGGAAATACCCCGGTTCTAAGATGAGTTCTAAGATTTTTTTCGGGGTTCCGGAAGGCACAATTTAATATGGAGAGGTATCGAAGTGGTCATAACGGGGCTGACTCGAAATCGTGGTCGCTATCGGGAAGCCTCCGTTGCGAAATCCCTTGATTTTACGGGGTTTTTCGGGTATTCTTAACTTAATATTTTTGCTT
>CAUABN010000269.1:0-2833 GCA_958427275.1 uncultured Anaerotruncus sp. | reverse complement strand
GGACCCACGCGGCCAGCTTGGAAGGCTGGAATTCTACCATTGAACTACACCCGCAAAAGTGTTTTCAAAACTGCCTTAATATAATACCACACTGCGCGTATTTTGTCAACCCTTAAATTGAAAAAAACAAAATTTTTTTGTTGTTTTTTTCTTGACTCTTGATATGCGGCGCGAATTGTGCTAAAATATATGCGGTAAAATTTATTCTTTGCGGTGGATGATATGAAAAAGAACACACCCTCCGGCGATGCGCGTCGAAAAAAAGCGCGTAGAACACTTGTGCCGGATTATATGTTTGAAAAATTTGACGATATCGGCGTGGATTTTCTCCGTAGCGCCGGTGTGCGGTCGCTGATAATAGATATCGACAATACGCTGGCGCCGTATGAGGTAGCCGAGCCGGATGAACGTACCTTTCGTTGGTTCGGCGAGTTACGCGCGGCGGGGATAGGCGCGGCTCTTGTGTCAAACAATGACCGCACGCGCGTTGAGCGGTACAACAGCCGTCTTGCGCTGCCTGCGTATTATGATTGCCGCAAGCCGTCCCTGAAATATCTCATAAAGGCAATGGCTGATATCGGAGCCGAGCCGGGTTCGACTCTCTTCCTCGGCGATCAGATATTTACCGATGTCGTTGCGGCGCGCCGCATGGGACTGCGCGCGGCGGTGGTCCCGCCTATAAAGGATAAAAAAACAGTGTTTTTCAAATTCAAACGGCTTATGGAGCGTCCCATAATGCGCCGATACCACAAGCGCGTGGCGGAAAGAAAGGCATGATATGAATAATGATGTAAAGCTGCCCGCTGGACCGAAATTCGGACCGGGCGGAAACAGTGAGTCCTTTTATGCGGAAGGAAAAAAATCAACGGTCGAGGCGCCCGCATGGGTCAGCGCGCGCGGACTTGATGCATACGAGTTCCAGGGCGGTAACGGTATACGCGGTACAGATGCGACGTTTGCCAAAATAGGAGATGAGGCGCGCCGCGCGGGCGTGCTCATGTCGCTGCATACACCGTATTACATCTCGCTTTCCGGCGTTGAGCCGGAAAAAAGACTCAAAAGCGTGGATTATATCATGCAGTCGCTGCACGCGGCAGAGCTTATAGGCGCCGACACTATCGTCATTCATTCGGGCAGCGCGTCAAAGATCACGCGCGAAGAGGCTATGGATCTTGCGCGCGATACGCTTTCGCATGTCATGGAGGCGGTGGGGAATACGGACATACGCCTCGGGCTTGAGACGATGGGCAAGAAAAATCAGCTCGGCACGCTTGACGAGGTGATAGAGCTTTGCCGCACAGACCCGCACTTTTACCCCGTGGTGGATTTCGGACATCTCAACGCCCGCGACTGCGGCGGCGTTTTTCCGGATAAGGACGCTTATCTTCGCGTGTTCTACCGTATAGGCGAAACGCTCGGCGATAAGTATGCGCGTACCCTCCATTGCCATTTTTCGCGCATAGAATTCACGTCTGCGGGTGAGAAAAAGCACCTCACATTTGCGGATACGGTCTACGGTCCCGATTTTTACCCGCTCGCGGAGGCGATAGCGGCAGAGAGGCTTTCGCCGCGCATAATCTGCGAATCGGCGGGGACGATGGCTGAGGACGCCGCGGCAATGAAGGCGATGTTCCGCACAGCCGAAGAAAAACTCAACGTCAATAATTAAAATTCACGTAAAAGAAAGGCAAGTCAGAAAATGACACATCTCGAAAGACTCAGAAAAGAAATGAAAAAGAACGGCTTTGACGCCGTTGTGGTATCATCGGAGATAAATCAGCGCTATCTCGGCGGCTTCAATTACACCGACGGACTTATCGTTGTTACCGAGAGTCGCGCGGCTCTGCTTACCGATTTCCGCTATATCGAAGCGGCAAACGCCTCGCCTGCGGCAAAGGAATTTGAGATCCTTATGCCCGATAAGCGCATGAGCGCCGCGGCATACGAGGTCATGGCGGGTTCGAAGCGCGTTGCGGTAGAGGAAGCAACGCTTTCGCTCTCCGGATACGAGAATTTCCGCAATGTTTTTGCGGGCATGGAGGTCGTAGGCGGCGCATCCGCTATGATTGATGGTCTGCGCGAGTTCAAGGACGCCGGCGAGATCGAAAAAATGAAGGCGGCGCAGGCGATAACCGACGCCGCATTCACTCACATAGTTGATTTTATCCGCCCCGATATGACCGAACGCCAGGTGGCGCTTGAGATCGAATTCTTTATGCGCTCAAAGGGCGCCGAGTGCGTGGCGTTCGATACCATCGCGGTCTCCGGTAGCGCATCCTCCATGCCTCACGGCGTACCGCGCGACGTTAAGCTCGAAAAAGGCTTCCTTACAATGGATTTCGGTGCGCGCTATGACGGCTATTGCTCTGATATGACGCGTACCGTCGTCATCGGCAAAGCCGACGACGACATCCGCCGCCTTTACAATACCGTGCTTGAGGCACAGACCACAGCGCTTGCTGCCGCCGGTCCCGGCGAGAGCTGCGCGCGCATGGATAAGATCGCACGCGACATAATCGACGGCGCGGGATATGTCGGGACCTTCGGACATTCCCTCGGTCACGGCGTGGGAATGTACATTCATGAGGAGCCTCGCCTTTCCTCCCGCGTGCCTGCGGATAAGCTGCTGACCCCCGGACAGGTTGTTACGTTTGAGCCGGGCATTTACCTTTCCGGAAAGTACGGCTGCCGCATAGAGGATATGGTCGCGATAACCGAGAACGGCATCATGGACTTCACAACGTCGCCCAAGGACCTCATCGAGATCTGCTGAATATAAATATACAGTCTGTTGCGCGTCAGCGCAACAGCCTGTATTGTCATTGTGCACAAA
>CAUABN010000268.1:0-2833 GCA_958427275.1 uncultured Anaerotruncus sp. | reverse complement strand
ATTTCGACCGTTGCGCCCTCCTACATAAGCTACGACCACTATCATTTCAGAAAGAACAAAACACCGCGCGCCGGATTTTTCACCAACCTTGAAAACGTGCGTTCGGCAGGCATCGGGGCAGGTCTTGACCAGATGCAGATAATACTGCTCACAAAGCACATGAGCTACGCCGACCTTACTCCCACGCAGATAGAATGGGAGGTCAATATGTCTCTGGCATACGGCATGAAGCGTATATCCTATTTCACCTTCTGGCTTGACAAGTCGCTGACCGATCAGGACTGGACCAACGCCTGCATGGACTACACCGGCAAGAAATATCAGCATTATTATGACGTGCAGGAGATAAACAAGTGGCTGCTCCCTCTCGGCAACGAGCTGTTCGGGAAGCAGTCAACGGCGGTATTCCATCTGCCATCGGGTGAGAACGGCTGCCGCGAGTATTACTCATACGGCGATCTCGGCGAGGTTGAGGGCAAACAGGCGGTCATAGGCTTCTTTGACGACGGCAGTTTCATGCTTGTAAACAAGCGCTACGATGCCGGCGAAAAGAACCGCATGAGCTACACACTTTCCGATCTTTCGGAGGGACTTGAGTACTTTGATACCGACTCGGCATCCTGGAAGAGCATCGACGGCACAAAATACGCCGCCAAAAACGAGGCGGGCAGGTTCGTTATCACGCTCGATCCCGGCGAGGGACTGCTCATGCGCGTTTCCGATAAGTAAACTTGAAAGCTCTTTATATGATAAGAGGCACGATGGGGGTCGGAAAGACCTCCGTCAGCCGCGAGCTTCTTAAACTGCTCTCCGCGCGGCGGAACTGATAGCTTCGTCTGTCGATTTGCCCGCAACGCTTGACAAGGCGTGTCGTATTTGATATAATTATCGTATCCAAAGCGCGGGAGGCGGCGTAAAGATGGATCTTAACAAACTGATAGGTCTTGATTATTCATTTTATACATTGGCATGCGCGGTGTTTTTTCCGATTGCGGCGGCGCTCGCCGTGTTTCTCTGTCTGCGCCGTGCAGGAACGGTAAGAAAGATTCTCGGGTATTTCATCCCGATGCCGATATATGTCGCGCTGTGCATCTTCGTGCTTTGCGAACCGCAGAATTCCGTAATCCCGCTTTTTCAAAAAGCGGGACTTGATGTGACTCTGCACCTTCCCGAGGTGCTCGGCGCATTTGCCGCCGTGATGCTCGGGATCCTTTACCTCGGTATAGTCTCTCTCGCCTGCGGAGGCGGGGTAAAAAAACGCGCGGGACGCATCACCTGCGGTATCTTTACCGCGATATTCACCGCGTTCGGCGGCTTTCTTACGGTAATGCAGAACGTGTGCTTCCCGGAAGGCACAGTGACGATCCCGGAAATCGCAGACCGTTCGCCGGTGATAACGCTCGGCGAGACTTTCAGGCATTTCGGCATCGGCTTTGACTGCGATATCGGGCTTGACATCGTGATCCTTGCCGCGTTGCTCGTTTATCTAATAATATATTTTCTCACCTTCCTCGGCGCGGGACATACCGCCGACGAAGAGGAGCTTTCTGTCTCCGCGCGTCATGGGCGCGGCAACTACGATCCCGCCGTGGAACAGTGCTGCGCGCTTTGCGAGTATGCGCGCCTCCTCAAGGACGATCCCGGCAATGTACTTTGCGACCGTGCAGGAGTGGTGAGCGAGGATCACTTCTGCCGCAGATTCGTGTACGATCCTCTCAAACGTCACCCGGTGCGTATACCGCTGCCGGGGATGACGGATAATAACGATCATGAAGACAAGAAATAAGATAAAAGTCTGCCACGTACTGACCGACTCTGCCGTCGGCGGCGCGGGCAGAGCCGTTGCGGAACTTATTTCGGCGACCGACCGGGAACGCTTTGCGCTCTCGGTCGTTTTGCCATGCGGCTCGGCGGTGCGCAGACTGCTTGATGGCTCCGACGCCGAGCTGATAGAAGCGCCGTATATATCCGACCGCTCATACGACGCGCGCGCAATACCCGTCCTTTGCGGGATATTCCGCAGGATGAAGCCGGATATCGTCCATACGCATTCGGCTTTTTCCGCACGCATCGCCGCACGGCTTTGCGGCGTACCGGCAACGGTGATGACGCATCACTGCGCGGAAAGCGTAAAAAAAATACCGTTCGGCGGCATGATCCAACGCGCCACCGCAACACACGCCATAGCCGTAAGCCGCGGCGCGGCACAGGCGCTCGCGGCGTCGGGAATGCCGCACGAGATGATAACGGTCATTCCCAACGGCTCGTCGCCGCTTCGCACCGCCGGCGAAAATGAGCTTGACGCCCTTCGCAAAAGGCTCGGAATACCGCGCGACGCATTTGTCGCCGGCATTTTCGGCAGGCTAGAGCCATGCAAAAGCCACGAGGTGTTCGTAAAAGCCTCCGCGCTATGCTGCGCAAAAGCGCCGGATATGCGCTTTATTGTTGTCGGAGACGGTTCGGAACGGAAAAAGCTCATATCGCTTGCCGAAAAAACGGGGCTTGCCGGGAATATGCACTTCTGCGGCTTCTGCCGGGATATCGCGCCGTATATGGCTCTGTGCTCGGTAAATGTCAATACAACGGTAAACGGAGAAGCCTCCAGCCTTGCGATCATTGAGGGAATGAGCATCGGCATACCGCCCGTAATGTGCGATACTCCGGATAACCGCCGCATGACAGCGGACTGTGGAGTGCTCACGCGTCCCGGCTCGGCAGCGTCTGCCGCTGACGCAATAATGAAGCTGTACCGGGACCCCGAGATGAGAAAAAAGCTCTCCGCCGCCGCTGAAAAAAGGTACAAGGAACATTACACCGCAAAAATATTCGCGGG
>CAUABN010000267.1:0-2839 GCA_958427275.1 uncultured Anaerotruncus sp. | reverse complement strand
AATATTCGATCTCAAACAGCTTCAAACATCTCCTTACGATCAGTCTCATTAATATTATATGTGATAAAACACATATTGAAAATGGCTTTTCTCAATTTTTTTGACTTTCCTCCTTTGTTTTTATATGATGTGGGAGAAAAAACGCTTTATACTTCCGGAAGACGCAAAAAAATTTTATTTTTTTTGCATTTACCTCTTGACAACGCTCTGATACTGTGCTATCATATTACCATACTAAAGTGCTTCGCGACATAAACCGCCCCCAAGCACTCCGAAAACAGATATTTGTACCGCGGCAGGACCTCCGCGCGCGGAGAAAAGAGGAAAAAATGAAAAAATTCAAGGTAACAAAAATACTTGCGGCAGTGCTCGCCGCCATGATGCTTACGCTTAGCATCGCTCTTGTGGGCTGCTCGAGTGATTCGGACGATCTTGCGTACATAAAGAAAAACGGCAAGCTCGTTATAGGTATCACCGATTACCCTCCCATGGATTACAAGGAAGCCGGCTCGGACGAATGGATAGGCTTTGACGCAGATATGGCAAAGGCATTTGCCAAGAGCCTCGGTGTTGAAGCCGAGTTCATAGTCGTTGACTGGGACTACAAGATCGGCGCACTCAACGGCAAGACCATCGACTGCGTATGGAACGGAATGACCCTCACCGATGAGGTAGCCGAGGGCATGGGTGTTTCCGACAATTACTGCAAGAACGCGCAGGTAGTCATACTCCCCGCCGATAAGGTGGATTCCTACAAGACCGCCGAAAGCCTCAAGTCGCTCAACTTTGCCGTTGAAGCCGGCTCGGCAGGCAAGAATCAGCTTGACGCGCTCGGCTGCAAATACACCGAGGTGGGCGATCAGACCAAAGCCGTTATGGAGGTAGCCGCAGGGACCGCCGATGCCGCCGTGGTCGATCTTCTGCTTGCCGGCAACCTCGTGGGCGAGGGCACCTCATACTCCAAGCTCGCCATCGGTATAAAGCTGAACGATGAGGAATTCTTCGTGGTCGGCTTCCGTAAAGGCTCGGATCTGGTAGAAAAGTTCAACGAATTCTGGAAAAAAGCCTCTGCCGACGGTTCGCTTGAAGCGACCGCAGAAAAATACGGCGTACAGGAAGCAATAATCAAAAAATAAATGACTGATAACTGAAGACCGGGACTGCCGGGGAGGCTCGCACCTCCGAGAATTTACGCAGTCCCCGGTCTCGTCAGTCCGGATAAGGATAAAAATGCCAACACAGGTTCTTGCCTCGCTTGCCGACGGCTTTATAAAAACACTCGAAATATTCTTTCTCACCCTTGCGGGCGCGCTCCCGCTGGGGCTTTTGATCGCCTTCGGCTCGATGAGCCGCCTGCGCCCGCTGCGCGACGTTGTCAAATTCATTGTCTGGATCGTGCGCGGCACGCCGCTCATGCTGCAGCTCATCGTCATCTACTACGGTCCGGGGCTGTTTCTCGGCAATAACATATGGGGAACCGGCACTCCGGGGCGCTTCGTTGCGGTGCTTGCGGCGTTTATATTCAATTACGCCTGCTATTTTTCCGAAATATACCGCGGAGGGATCGAAAGCATTCCCGCAGGTCAGTACGAGGCTGGGCAGGTGCTGGGACTTACGCGCCGCCAGATCTTTTTCAAGATCGTACTTTTACAGGTGATAAAACGGATAATCCCGCCGATGAGCAACGAGGTCATCACGCTCGTCAAGGATACATCTCTTGCGCGGGTGATATCTGTCTACGAACTGATATGGGCGGGAGAGGCATTTATAAAATCAAAGGGAATACTCTGGCCGCTGCTTATGACAGGTCTTTTTTACCTTGTATTTTCCGGACTGCTTACCCTGCTCTTCGGCAGGATCGAAAAAAAGCTGTCCTGTTTCCGTTCGTGAGGTGCAAAAATGGCAATACTTGAAGTTAAGAATCTCAGAAAACGCTTCGGGAAGACCGAGGTGCTCAAGGGCGTGTCGTTTGACCTTGAGGCGGGCGAGGTGCTGTCTGTCATCGGCTCGTCTGGGAGCGGAAAGACCACGCTACTGCGCTGCCTCAACTCGCTTGAATTTGCCGACAGCGGCACAATATCCGTAGGCGGCGAGGTAATGTTTGACGGCGGAAACGAAAAAAGCACCGTCGGCGAAGCGGAGCTGCGCCGACGCAGACTGCACTTCGGGCTGGTGTTTCAGTCGTTCAATCTTTTCCCGCAATATACGGCGCTTGAAAACGTTATGCTGGCTCCGGGGCTGACCCGCCACGCGACGCCGGACGAAAACCGCAGCCGCGCCGAGGCTTTGCTTGCCGACGTTGGACTTGCGGGCAAGCTGAACAACTACCCCTGCGAGCTTTCGGGCGGTCAGCAGCAGCGCGTTGCCATTGCGCGCGCGCTTGCGATGGATCCCGAAATACTTTGCTTTGACGAGCCGACCTCGGCGCTCGATCCCGAGCTGACGGGCGAGGTGCTGCGCGTGATACAAGCGCTTGCCGAGCGGAAGATGACGATGATCGTAGTCACGCACGAGATGAGCTTTGCGCGGGACGTCTCCGACCGCGTGCTTTTTATGGACGAGGGCGTGATAGCCGAGGAGGGCGAGCCGCACGCAATGTTTGCCGCCCCCAAGACCGAACGCCTGCGCACATTCCTCAGCGCGTACAACAAATAAGTATTTTGCAAAGCAAAATATATCCATACGGCGCCAGCCGTATATCATTAAAATAACTTTGACCAAGCCGCCGCAGGCGGCTTGGTGAGGCGGGGTAACAGAACCTCGAAATTTTATCAAACTAAATCCCCCGCCGTATTTCATATCTCGTAAGCGATATATCATTAAAAATGATATCCGTTCC
>CAUABN010000266.1:0-2857 GCA_958427275.1 uncultured Anaerotruncus sp. | reverse complement strand
TGGGAGAGCAACTCAGGACAGCCGTCGTATGCAAAGCTCACATCGTCAAAAACAATGTCGCGGCGCATGTCCGACTCGCATGCGCCGGGGCGGTCGTGCTCCGGCTCGGAGTACATGATGTAGCTGAGACGGTCTATGGCGATGTTTGCCTTGCTCATCTCGGATATCATTCGACCGAGACGGCGCATGGGCCATGTCAGCATTGAGTTGTATGTAACGAACGCAAGGAAGGAGCCTGCGGTAAGTCTGCCGTCAAGACATGCAAATACGCCGAGAATTATTATAAGCATAACCTGAAGCCCGGAAATGAAGTCTCCCATTCCCCAGAATGCCGACATATATCTTGCAAGCTTTACCCAGAGCGCCTCGTACTTGTCATTCTGCGCACGGAAGCGCTCGCGCTCGTACTTTTCACGCCCGAAGGCGCGTACCACGCGCACTCCGGTGAGATTTTCCTGAGCTATCGCAGAAAGCGCGCCCTCGGCTTCGTCGCAGTCCTTGAAGCCGGAACCGATGCGTCTGCCGAATACGGCGGAATAAATAAGTATCACCGGCAGCGAGATGGTGGCTGCAAGTGCGAGGCGGGTGTCCATTCCGTACATTACGATAAGGGATACGGTGACCTGGATCACTATGCGGATGATCGATATGAGTTGCTCCGAGAGGAAGTTCTTCACCATGTCAACGTCGGAGGTGCAGCGCTGGATCATGTCGCCCGTCTTGTTCTTCATGTGCCATGAGAAGGGCAGCGACTGTATTTTTTCATAAAGCATGTTGCGCATGTGCTCAACAAGCGTTTCCGCAGCTCTTGTGTTGATCGTGCGCTGGAGATAGCGGAAGACCGCCGCAAAAAGCGCAACGACGACAATCACCGCGGCGACCGTCCAAAGATGTGTGCGGATGACCTCGGCGCCGCCGAGCATGTCCACTATCACACGGACATAAGACGGCAGATCCGACTCCTCCTGACGCAGCACCGTGTCAACGGTAAAGCGGATGAGCTGGGGGTTCAGCATGTCGGCTCCGGTCACGCCGAGCGATACGATTATACCTGCCAGAAAAAGCAGCTTTGAGCCGTGCATGAATTCAAGCATCAGCCGTCCGCTGCCGGGTTGTCTGTTCCGTTCTTTCTTTCTTTTCATAATACACCTTTATCGATAAAGCCAAAAATACATGTTTAGATATTATATCACACAAATGTATATATGTCAACGGAACTAAACCGCAGGTTTAGCGGACAAAAAATTATTCCGCCGCGGTGATAAAAAACACTTTACAACGCGCTTTGCCGATGATATAATAAAATAAATAGGAAGGTCACGCGCCTTAGAAAGGTAGCCTTAAAGGATGGTACCACGTTATGAAAAGAACAATGCGCTATGCATCCCTTGTCCTTGCCGTGCTTACGGTGCTGCTTTGCTTCTCCGCCTGTGCCCAAAACGGGTCGGATACGCCGGTCACGACGCCCGTGACTGCCGCGCCCACGGTCGATACTCCCGAGGATACTGCCGAGCGTCTTTCGATCCCCGATGACGTCGATCTCGGCGGTGAGACGATGGGAGTGCTTTACTGGTCGGATGTTGAAAACCTCGAATTTTTCATTGAAGATGCCGACAATATAATGGATAAAACTCAGGACGCCATAAACCGGCGCAATAAAATGCTTGAGGAACGCATGAAGGTCAAGCTGGACTTCATCGGGCAGGAGGGCAGAAACTCCAAGCTCAAGGAATTCGTCAGCTACATAAACGCCAGCATCGGCTCGGGCGACCATGCGTTTGACATCATAGCGGGCTACAGCCAGAGCGTTGCAAACGCGGCGTACAACAGCTTCTGCTATGATCTTGCCAAGACCGAGCACCTTGACCTTGAAAAGCCGTGGTGGCCCTCGCTGCTCACCTCCGAGGCTACCGTAAACGGTAAGCTCTACTTCGTTTCGGGCGATATCTCCACTAATATGCTTTATATGATGTACACCGTTTTCTTCAACAAGGATCTGCTTGAAACGAAGACCGGCTCACGCTCGCCCTACGACATGATAAACGAAAACGAGTGGACTGTCGATAACATGATAGCCATGTGCCAGGACTTCTACCGCGATACCGATGCCGATATGCAGAAGTCGGCGGGCGACCAGTACGGTCTTGTTCTGCCCAAGCTGTCGCTCGACGCATTTTTCTACGGCTCCGGACTGCGCACCACCGACCGCGATGCAAACGGTCTGATTCAGGTGGCGGATTCCTATTTCAGCGAAAAGTCGGCTGGACTGCTTGAAAAGCTGGAGCGCCTTTGCTACGACTCCGACGACGGATACTGGAAGGGAAAGGCCAACGTATTTTCGGCGGGCAGATCGGTATTTTACTGTGACCGCGCCGTTGCCGCGATAAAGAACCTTGCGGATGTCGAGTTCGGGTACGGCGTCGTGCCCGCGCCAAAGTGGAGCTCCGATCAGGAGGCGTACTACACCTGCGCCGGCAACCCCTTTACGCTCTATGCGGTAGTTGCCGATTGCACACGCCCCGACCTTGCATCGGCTGTTCTGGAATGCTGGGCGTATGAAGCGTACAATTACACGACGCCCGCCATATTTGAGGTAACAATGAAGATACGCTTTGCCAAGGACAGTGAGACGGCTAAAATGTACGATCTCATACGCGACGGCGTTACCTTTGACCTCGGCAGAATATACGGTATAACCCTTAATGACATGACCCAGACGCTCTACCGTGACGCCATGGATAACCGCAGCGACTGGCTGCGCACAAAGGCTGCCCGTACAAAGATGCTGAAAAGCCTTCTTGAGGGCGTAAACGCAGCGTATACGAAATAAGTCAGGATAATGTAAAACAGTGACCGG
>CAUABN010000265.1:0-2858 GCA_958427275.1 uncultured Anaerotruncus sp. | reverse complement strand
GGTTTCGTTATATCGTAAAAGACTGCCCTCAGTTTGCCTTGGCTGCGGTCGCTTCCGGAATATCCACAAGCGAAATGTCCGCGCCGATGCCGCGCAACTTTCCGACTATATTGTCATAGCCGCGCTCGATAAGCTCAACATTGCAGATCTCGGTCGTTCCCTCGGCGGCAAGACCCGCAATGACGAGCGCCGCTCCGCCGCGCAGATCCACTGCTCTTACCGGTGCGCCGGTGAGCTTTGCCGGTCCTACTATCGTTGCCGTTCTGCCGTCAACGGATATGTCCGCATTCATTTTTGCAAGCTCGTCAACATATTTGAACCTGCTTTCAAACACACCCTCGGTGACGGTCGAGGTCCCGCTTGCAAGTGCAAGCAGTGCGCTGAACTGCGGGTGCATATCGGTGGGGAAGCCGGGATAAAAATACGTTTTGATGTTTGCGTGCCTGAGCGGAGCCTGGCGGCTCACGATGATGCTGTCATCGCACTCATCCACCGCTACGCCCATTTCAAGCAGTTTGGCTGTCACCGTTTCCATGTGCTTGGGAATGACCCCGCGCACGGTCACGCGTCCGCCGGCGGCAGCTGCTGCCGCCATATAAGTTCCGGCTTCGATCATATCCGGAATGATGGTATAGTTGCATCCGTGCAGGCGCTCAACGCCCTGGATCTTGATAAATGACGTGCCCGCGCCGGAAATACGCGCTCCGCACATATTGAGGAAGTTGGCAAGGTCAACGATGTGAGGCTCGCGGGCGGCGTTGTCTATCGATGTACGCCCCGGCGTCATGACCGCAGCAAGAATGACGTTTATCGTTGCGCCGACGCTGGCTATGTCAAAATATATTGACGCACCGGAAAGCCCGGAGGGACCGGTGACGATATGGTTGCAGCCGTTTTCTATGGTCATGACCGCACCGAGCGCCTCAAAGCCCTTTTTGTGCTGGTCTATGGGGCGTGTGCCGAAGTCACAGCCGCCGGAAAAACCTACGCGCGCTTCTCCGAAGCGACCCAGCTCTGCGCCGAGCAGATACGTTGAACCGCGCAGCTTGGAAACGAGCTGATACGGCGACGATCCGCCTACGAAATGCGTTGTGTCGATCTCGACCGTTGTGCGGTTTATCATCCTGACCGAAGCTCCCATTGCACGGAGTATGCGCAGTGACAGTGAAACATCGCTTACCTCGGGCAGATTTTCGATAACGCACTTGTCTTTTGTGAGGATGCTTGCAAAAATTATCGGTAAAGCGGCGTTTTTCATGCCGCTGACGTTGATATCGCCGTAAAGGGGATGCCCCCCGCTTATTACGATCTTTTTCATGGACTTTACCATGCCTTTCCGGGTGCTTGACGCTTTTTATATATAGTATTGCTCGTTGTGAGCCGACAGATTCCAATTCATCTAATTATATCATATAATTGCTCAAAAGAAAAGAGGCGAAGGAAAAAAAGCGAAAAAAATTGTAAAGTTTTTTTCGTTTCTTTCCTTCGGTGATCTTTTTTCTCACAAATGCGGAGCATTTACTTGAATTTTAAGTTCACGCAGATATAACATAACAAATGTGTAATGAATTACCTCGCGGTGTCCTCTGTTACAGTTTATTCCCCGCGCCGGTAATATGCCACTGCAAGGTCCACCACAAGGCCGTAGCTTTTTGATCCCACCGTGCCGTGTATCTGAAGATAGGAATTGTTTACTGCCTCCGAAACGTCGGCGACCACGTTTTCACGGTATTTATCAAAGAATGCCGAGTATGCCGCCATTTCGGCACGCACATTTGTTTTGAGCGAGGAGTAAACGGCGGAATAGTAATTTTTGTCCGCCGAGTACAGCGACGACGCAACATACTCGTATACCTCAAGATATCCGCTGTAACGTATATAGGGATCGTCCGAGGAGATGCATACCAGAAATGCAATGAAGTTTGCCTCGTCCTCACGTGCAATACCGCGTTGATGCGCCATTTCGTGCGCCGCAGTGTATGGGATAGTGTAATCGGGGAAGTTTGTGTTGATGTTCGCCTCTCCGGTAAAATAAGTGTAAACTCCGGAGATGTGAGTGTAGGTCCACGGTTCGCTCAGCATCACCGGCTTTACGCGCGAGTAAAGACGCGGTATAAAATCGTATTCATCGCATACCTTGTCGTAGGCGGCGACAAGCCGGCGGCTCATTTCGTCAAACGTATATGGCATGACCGAAAAATCGTTGTATTGATACTTTACGTTTTCGGCTTCGCTGTTGACGTGCGCTGCAAGTGTTGCCGCTGTGTAGTACAGCTCCTCCGGGGACACGACGGAGCGGTCAAGCCCGAGCTTTTCATCCACCGTAGTTCCGTAATAGCCGGTACCGAATCCAAATACGAATACCGAGAACAGCAACGAAACGACAGACAGCACCGAGCCGAGATAAACAAATACCGAGCGCCAGCTGTCCGAATATTTCCGGCAGGCGCGGACGATCATGAACACGGCGGCGACCGGCAGGAATATCACCATTGCTTCGCCGAGCGAAAAGGGTATCCAGCCCGTGAGATGCGCCAGAGCGCCTCGTATTAACGCGCCGACGTATCTGTTGAAGGTATCCGCAAATGCGGGCGAGAGGCGCGCCGCCGCAAGAATTGCAAGAGCCGCAACGGCTATGCCGTACAGGACAAAAGCGAATACCGGCAGTCGTTTTTTCAGTGCCGGCGGGGCAGCTTCCGCACCCGGCGCTTCATCCGGACGCGTTCCTTCGGCAGACGTGTCTTCGGGGAGCATTGTATTTTCAGTGTTTTCCATATCGGTGTTGGGCATTTTTTGTTCCTTTCCGGGTCAAAAGACTTCCTTTATGACCCTCAGCATATCCGCCGGGAGCGGTGACG
>CAUABN010000264.1:0-2863 GCA_958427275.1 uncultured Anaerotruncus sp. | reverse complement strand
ACGGCTCTCTGACATACACCCGTCTTTGCGGCGACGTGCGTCTTGTGGATGTTGATTTTGCTTACGAAGAAGGCAAGGTTGTTCTGCATGACGTTACGGTTTATGCAGAGCCGGGGCAAAAGGTCGCGTTTGTCGGCGCTACCGGTGCCGGTAAGACGACTATAACCAATCTTATCAACCGCTTTTATGATATCGCGGACGGAAAGATCAGATATGACGGTATAAACATCAATAAGATAAAGAAAGCCGATCTGCGCCGTTCGCTCGGAGTTGTTCTTCAGGATACCAACCTGTTTACAGGATCAGTGATGGACAATATCCGATACGGCAGGCTTGACGCGACTGACGATGAATGCCGTGCCGCGGCAAGGTTGGTGGGAGCAGATGATTTTATCACCAGACTTCCGGAGGGATATGCAACGATGCTTACCAACAACGGTGCAAACCTCTCGCAGGGACAGCGCCAGCTTATCGCCATAACGCGTGCAGCAGTTGCGGACCCGCCTGTCATGATACTTGACGAGGCGACATCCTCCATCGACACGCGTACCGAGGCGATAGTACAGCGCGGTATGGATAAGCTCATGGAGGGCAGAACGGTATTTGTTATCGCACACCGCCTTTCAACGGTCATGAATTCCGATGTTATAATGGTGCTTGACCACGGTCGCATCATTGAGCGCGGCAGTCATGATAAGCTAATCGCAGAGCGCGGAACTTATTACCGTCTCTACACCGGAGCGTTTGAACTCGAATAAAAACAGTGGGTGTTAAAAAACTCAAATTGAGTTTTTTAACACCCACGATGACATTGGTCGTTTTGCCGCCAAGAAAAACGACTTTATTCGTTTTATTTTTTGAAGTTCATAATGATATACGATGGCAGTTTTTCCGAGTAATTTTTGTCGTGTATGCGGAGATAATATTTTTGATGCATTCGAAGTTATTCCGCATCGTATCATATGAAAAGCAAGGAAAATAAAATGATATATAAAAAAATAACCTCACTGGTGCTTGCTGCGGTATTTCTGATGTGCTGTGCGGTCGGTGTAAGTGCCGACGAAAGCACGGCGTATAATTGGTACTGCATCCGTACTCCCGGCAACAAGCGTCCTCCGTGTCCCGGGGAGCTGTCGTTTATAAAACGTCACCGTGGGTATTTTATTGATGAGAAAAAAACAAATCAGGATAACGACCGTGTTGTGTATCTGACATTCGATGCCGGATATGAAAACGGAAATGTGGCAAAGATCCTGGACACCCTTAAAGAAAAGAATGTCCGTGGCGCTTTCTTTATACTCGGCAATCTTGTAACATCGTCTGCGGAGCTTGTCAGGCGCATGGGTGACGAGGGGCATCTTGTGTGCAATCACACATACCGCCATCGCGACATGAGTAAATTCACCGACAAGGCTGAATTTGCCGCAGAGCTTGCCTCACTTGAGGATGCATACCGCAAAGCGACAGGAAGGGAATTGTCGAAGTATTACCGCCCTCCGGAGGGACGTTTTTCCGAGCGTAATCTTGAATTTGCTGCCGATCTCGGGTATTCTACGATCTTTTGGAGCTTTGCGTATGCCGACTGGGATAACAGCAAGCAGCCTGCCGAGGACTACGCCTTGGAGAAGATAATGTCGAACGTGCACAACGGGGCTGTGATATTGCTTCATCCGACGTCCTCCACAAACGCGGCGATCATGGCGCGTGTTATCGATATGCTGCGTGGTGAAGGATACCGATTCGGTACGCTTGACGAACTTTGCGGCGCAGGCGGCGGTGAGCTGGTGGAATGAAACGCTTTTTGGCTTTTGCCGCTTCCGCGATTGTCGCATTGTCCTTTGCCGTTTTTCCTTTTACAGCAAACGCCGAGCGGGAATGCCGGGTCTTTTCGCACGGGCAACCGGGGAGCGGGCGCATTGCACTGACATTTGACGATGGTCCGAATCCTCACCTTACGCCGGAAATACTTGATATACTCGGAGAACACAATGTAAAGGGAACGTTTTTTGTCGTCGGCAAAAATGCCGAAGCGTACCCTGCGCTGATCGACCGCGAGATCGCTGCGGGACATGAGATAGGCAATCACACCTACAGTCACAAGTATCTCGGCAAGGCGGGAACACAACTGACCGAGGACGAGATCACGGCATGCGATTCAATGCTGTTTGAGCACGGAGAATACTGCACGCGGGTGTTCAGACCCCCGGGAGGCATAATGAATGACGATATATTGAGAGTGTGCCGTACACTCGGATACAGCGTGGTGCTGTGGAGCGTTGACACTCGTGACTGGAGCGGAAGAAGCGCTGCCGAGATAGAGAGTGAGATACTTGGTCATGTCACAGACGGCGCCGTGATTCTAATGCACGACGGAGTGCGCGGTCATACGGCGGAGGCACTGCGCGCGGTCATACCTGAGCTGCGCCGCCGAGGGTACGAGTTTGTTACCGTCTCCGAGCTTATAAAACCGGGAATATCGAATTGATAACAGACGCAATAAGGGCTGTCTCAAAATGAGACAGCCCTTATTGCAAGTCACGACATCACTCGTCGTCGTATTCGTATTCGATTTCCGTTTTATCGTCAGTATCATCGGCGGGAACGGTCTTTATCATATATTTTTCAATAACGGGATATGCGCCGTAGGTGGTGAGCAGGGTGATACTGGGTAAAAGATAAAATACGGGGAGTATCGCAGGAACGATGATGTTGAAAGGTCTCAGCATAATGAAGAGAAGGGCGTTCACTGCGACGAGCGCGAGAATGCCAAGCACAGCCATCAGATTGCGTTTTATTCCGAGTATCGTAAAGATAAGCGCGTTTTTATATATCTTGAATATGCTGAGGTCGAACGTGACAAGCA
>CAUABN010000263.1:0-2865 GCA_958427275.1 uncultured Anaerotruncus sp. | reverse complement strand
AGCATCAACAACAGCGTAAATATAGGAAGCAAGCGCTATGTTGTTTTCGGTCAGGGACACCTCAATTACTACTGCGGCTTTTATATTTATGCGTTCAATAAAGGACTTGTGACTGATAACGGGCTTGAAAACCCTTATGACTGTGTTGACGCCGGAACATGGACCTACGAAAAAATGTACACCATGATGAAGGCGGCTGCAAGAGACTATAACAACGACGGATTTTATGATGTTTCTGAGGATGTGCTCGGCTTTACGGGACACGTTAACCATATACGTAATCTCATGATAAGTTCAGGCGAGACGCTGACTCACAACGATGCCGACGGATATCCGGTCTACGACGGTCTCAGCGAACGGTACATTGATGTCTTTACCGATTTTATGAACAAGTTCGTTTCGGAGCCGTGTGCAGCGATAGCAGGCAGTCCGGCAAACAGATACGCAGGTTTCTCATCCGGAGCCGCAGCCGACAACTATGCTGCTGTATTCAACGAAGGACGCGCGCTTTTTCAGGCGACCGGATCATACTCTGTTCAGTCAGTTCGCAATCTTGACTTTGAGTACGGTCTTGTGATAGTTCCGAAGTACAATGCCGACCAGGAGGATTATGTTGCTCCCGTTTACAGCTATGTTGAGGGAATGACTATACCGTCCACAGCTCCCGATCCCGAGAATATCGGACTTATCCTTGAGACTATCTACGCAGCCACCGACGGCAAACTCGTTACAAACCTTGTAGGTAATATCCTTCATTATAAGTGCTCCAATAACCCGACCGATATAAAGATGATAAATATGGTCTTTGAGAAAGGTCAGCTTGACATAGCCCTTGCAAATAACTTCGGTAACTGTATCAATCTGCTCCATACCCTCCATACGAGCCAGAGCACGAGCATAAAGGCATCCTTTGACGTTTACAAAAAGAAATTTATTTCCGATATAAATGCCGCGATATCCGGCATGAAGAGCTGATATCCTGCAATGAAATCCGAAAAACAAAACATGAGCCTGAAGCATCTGCTGTGCGCGGTGCTGCTGTTGTCGGTCGTCCTTCTGCTTGCAGCATGTACGGACGGCAGCAGTGGCGGGGATGACAGCGGTACCTCCACCGTGGCGGCGGAGACGACCGCCGTCGCCTTCCCGGCGCTGTGGGGGCAGGATAGCGTCAATTACCGTGTCATAAGACCGGATATGTGCGCCGATAGCGTATCCGAAGCCGCTAAAGAGATAACGGCTGCACTCAAAACGGCGTCGGGGAAGCAAGTCACATTTACGACAGACTTCCTTATGCCAGGAGAGGAATATTCCACGGATTCCTTTGATATCCTCGTGGGAAATACCGCATACCCCGAATCCGATGAAGTCGCCGGGGCAACGCCTTACGGCGGCTACGCGATAAAGACTGTCGGACACAAGATAGTCGTGTTTGGCTGGAGCGACACGGCGACTGCAACCGCCGTGAAGCGCATGAAGGAGCTTATCTCCGCAGGCGGCGAGATCCCGGAAACGCTTGATATAAGCGGAAGCGTCAGCGAAATGCTTGATGCGATGCCGGTATATGACGGCGCGGTCCCCGCATTCTATGCGGTGGGGGATAGGGCGTATCAGGCTGTGATAGTCAAAAGTTCTGTCGATTCATACAGCGCATATCTCGGCAAGCTGGACGGCATTGGCTTTGAGCGTACCTTCACAAGGGAAGAAAAAGGTAATCGCTTTGCTCAGTACCGTAAGGACGGCGTGGGACTTACCGCATACTTCACCGCGTTCAACAATACGGTCCGCATTATCGCGGAGCCGGACTCCAATATGAGCGACCGTGGGTCGGACGCCGCATCCGTAAATAAGGTGTGCGACGCGCGTCTGACTATGATAAGCCGTACCTTTTCGGTCGGCAATACCTTCCGCGGCGTTCCGGTAAACAGCGGACTCATGTGCTTTGTGATACGCCTTGAGGACGGCAGCTTTATTGTCATAGACGGCGGCGTTGCCACTTCCGGCTTTGCCGACGGCATAATGAAAACGCTGCGCACGCAGGCGCCCGATCCGCAGAATATAAGGATCGCCGCGTGGGTGATAACTCACACGCACAATGACCATACGGGCGGATTCAATAAGTTCAGCGAGTTATGGGGCAGACAGGTCACGCTTGACGAGCTTATCTGCAATTTCCCGTCAAACGATGCGTGCGAGGCTGACCGCGAACTGAACAACCGCAAAAGCACGGTCAATAATCTGAAGCTGTACTATCCGAATGCGAAGCTCACAAAGATACATACCGGCGAGACGCGCAATATCGGCGGTGCCGTGCTTGAGTTCTTCTATACCCAGGAGGACTATTATACAGACAAACGGACGCTTTCCGACACAAAATACTGGAACAACACATCTATGATATTCCGCGTGACGGTCGCTGGGGAAAGGATAATGTTCCTCGGCGATTCACAGGTGGATTCAAACGGCATTGCCGTGAGGATGTGGGGCACCCTGCTCAAGTCAGATATCTGCCAGGTGGCGCATCACGGAGGGGAGGGCGGTACGTCAGAGGTCTACGACATGATAGATCCGGAGGTAGCGCTGTTCACCACATCCGATGAGGCGTTTGAACTTTATAAAAAGGATGCTCACAACGCGCATCTTATTGCGGATCTCCACCTGAAGGAGGCTGTAAACAGCGCGAACCGGATAACGGAATTCCCGCTTCCTTATACACCCGGAAGCTGTATCGTCACCGACAAGGGAAACGTCTTTCCCTGATACGAGGAAGGATGCTTTTGCGGGGCAAAAGCTGAGGTCATAAACATGGTACAAGATAAAATACTGTCGGTAATACCCGAATTGCCGTCCGGTGCGGTTGTGCACGCC
>CAUABN010000262.1:0-2867 GCA_958427275.1 uncultured Anaerotruncus sp. | reverse complement strand
TCTTGAGTATCTCCTCTGCCTTTTCTCTTGCCTTGGTTTTGTCGTTGTCATAGGTCGCGGTCTTGAAGAGGATGTGACCTACGTTCTTGGTAACAGTCTCGTCAAGGTGAGCGGGAGCATCGAGATAGTAAGCGGTATAAGTGGATTTCTTATCGTTCTCGGAGGATATGACGGTCTTGTCACCCGCCTTACGGTCGGAAGCGAACAGCCACTTGGCGGCGTCTGTTGCATCTTCGGCAGCGGGATCAGAGTATGACGTCTCACTCGTCTTCTGCATGGAGTCGTAAGCGTTCTGAACATCCTTGAGCAGGCTCGCAGACACAGCGTCAAGCGCCTTGGCATAGGTCTCGTTGTAGTTGGAATCATCCGCATACTTCTTGAGGTCCTCAGTACCGCCCTTTACCTTGTCGGCGATCGCCTTTATCATAGCCGCCTTATCCGCTGCAAGCGTCTTTTCGTCGGGGAGACCCTTAACGGTGCCCTTGGTATTGGTCGCGTAATAGGAATCGAACTTGTCCTCTGCAAATGTGCCGAGAATGTACTCGACAGCCTTGGCGACGAACGCATCCTTATCGGCGCATGCGGCAAGCTCCTCTGCGAGCTTCTTGGCGTTTTCTTTGGCTTTGTTATAAGCCTCTTTTTCCGCATCGGTGGCTTCGGCGTCCTTCAGCTCAAGCTCTGCGGTAAAGGTGTAGGAAAGGGTATCGGCTGCAAGCATCTTGGAGGGGTTATCCTTTACGTACTTGTCGATCTCTTCATCGGTGATACCGTCTTTGATGCGCTCGATGTACGCAGTGCGGTATTTGTTTGCAAGCGCCTGAAGCTCCATGGCGTGACGGATATTGGAATCATTTACGCCGTTACCGCACTCCTGGGTGTAGAGGTAGCTCGCGGTATAGCCCGAATAACCGGCAGTAGCATATTGTGACGCCATCTCCTGGAAGGTCTTGTTCATATCCTTGATATTCTGCTTTATGGTGGCAATCTCGCTGTCATCCAGCTTCATGCCCTCGGCTCTCGCCGCCTCACAAAGCACAAGGATAGTCTCTACCTGAGTCTGGGTCTGCTCGGCAAAGTAGTCATACCACGTTTTGGTCTTTGAAGTGTCGATACCGCACACCGAAGTCTTGAGGTTGCTGAGCGAGGTATCTTTGGGAAGTCCGAGCTGTGTAAGGTAGGAAGACAGTCCGGACGATGAATATGTGCTGATGAAGGTATTTTTTGTGCTGTTTATAAAATAGGTCATTTCCGCGCCGCTCACCTTATAATGCTCGGATCTTGCAGCGGTTCTGATGCGGGGCAGAAGCGACGTTGCGCCCCAAAGCAGCAAGCACGCCACGAGGAGCACCGCACAGCAGATAACACCTATGCGCGTGTACAGTCCCGACTTATCGGCACTGCTCTTTTTGCTGAACTTAGAGGGATCCGCAATGACCTCTCCGGCTCTTGAATTTCTTGATCTGGTACCCTTTCCCATTGTATGTACCCTTGTCCTTTCCGACGCGTGCTTGCTGAAGCCCGGGATATCCCGATACCGCGCTGCGGCAGGCGTCATATCTTTGTTTTTTTGTTTTACGGGTTATTGGTTTTGGTGGGGGCAGTATGCATAATAACAGCCTGCCCCCATAAACAGACATAAGATATTATACTTGCATATACTGTGCGTCATGTGAACGCAAGTTGAACTTATAATAAATTCTGTTCACACGATGCAGTATTAAGCCTGTCTTAGTCTCAAAGATCGATGATAACGGGGATGACCATAGGATCGCGTCCCGTCTTTGAGGAAAGGCACTTTGCCACCTCGCGGCGCACTCGCTCCTTCATCGTTTCTATGTCAGGCTTGCGCTGCGAAAGTCCGTTCTGAATTTCTGCCGCGGCAGCCATGCGGGCTTCGCTGAGCAGGTCCTCGGACTCCGGAACATACACAAAACCGCGCGACACGATCTCGGGCGCCGTAAGCAGCAGCCTTGCCGTGATATCAACTGACGCAAAAACGACCACCATTCCGTCCTGTGACAGGTGCTGACGGTCACGCAGCACAGCTCTGCCGACATCGCCCACGCCGTAGCCGTCTATCAGGACCTTGCCCGACGGCACAGGGGTTCCCCATGCGGCGCTGTTTCTGCCTATCTCAAGAACCTTGCCGATATCGGATATGAATATCCGGTCGGCGGGCAGCCCGGTATACAGCGCAAGATCGCGGTTGGCGGTAAGATGGCGGTACTCACCGTGTACCGGCATATAATACTTCGGCTTGAGCAGCCCTATGAGCAGCTTGATCTCCTCTGCGCAGGCATGTCCGGAGGCATGAACGCCGAAGAACACCGAATCCGTTACCACCTTTATTCCAGCGCGGGACAGCTCGTTTATTATCCTGCCGATAAATTTTTCATTTCCGGGAATGGCGCTGGATGAGAGCACAACAAGGTCCAATGTATTGAGCGTGACCTGAGCATGGTCTCCGTAAGCCATGCGGTAAAGTGCCGACATTGGCTCACCCTGGCTGCCGGTAGTGATGAGCGTGAGGTCACCCGGGCGGAATCTCTTGATATCGCCGATATCAATGAGCGTTCCCTCCGGGAAATGCATGTAACCAAGTTCACACGCCGCGCTCACGACATTCAGCATGCTGCGTCCGGTAAGCGCCACACGCCTGCCGTGCGCTATCGATATATTTATTATCTGCTGCACGCGGTGTACGTTTGACGAAAACGTTGCTATAACGATGCGCTTGTCCGGATTTGCTGTGAAAAGATTTTCAAGCGCGCCGCCCACGCTGCGCTCCGACGGTGTAAATCCCGAGCGCTCGGCATTGGTCGATTCGCACATGAGCAGCTTGACGCCTTTTTTGCCCAGCTCACCGA
>CAUABN010000261.1:0-2885 GCA_958427275.1 uncultured Anaerotruncus sp. | reverse complement strand
GTCGTGTGTACCGCGCTCAATGATCTTTCCGTCCTTCATTACAAGTATCATATCGGCGTTTTTGATGGTATTGAGACGGTGCGCCACGATAAACGACGTTCTGCCGCGCATAAGCTCGGCGAATGCCTTCTGTATCTTTATCTCGGTACGCGTATCGATAGACGATGTAGCCTCATCGAGTATAAGCATCGGAGGAAGAGCCAGCATTACACGTGAAATACAGAGAAGCTGCTTCTGCCCCTGCGAGAGCTGTCCGCCGTCTTCATTCAGCACGGTATTATACCCTTCGGGAAGGCGTTTGATGAACGAATGTGCGTGCGATGCGCGCGCAGCCGCCTCTATCTCGGCATCGGTGGCATCCGGCTTGCCCATTGCGATATTCTCACGCACGGTACCGGACTTGAGCCATGTATCCTGAAGCACCATGCCGAAGGAGGCGCGGAGACTGCCGCGCGTTATCTCGCGGATGTTCCTGCCGTCAACGGTGATGCTGCCTCCCGTGGTCTCATAGAAGCGCATGAAAAGGTTGATAAGCGTTGTTTTACCGCAGCCCGTAGGTCCGACCACCGCGACACGCATACCCGGCTTGACGTCAAAATCAATGCCCTCCATAAACGGACGCTCGGTGTAGGAAAACGCCGCGTTCTCGGCTGCCACGCTTCCCTTTACCGATGCGGGATCAATAGCCGCAGCGGACGGGATATCATCAGGCTCGTCGGGAGTATCAAGAAGCTCAAACACACGCGCAGCGCTCGCAAGTGAGCTTTGCAGTTCGGCTATAACGTCGGAAAGCTCGTTGAAGGGCTTAGCGTAGTTATGCGCGTAGTAAAGCAGGGTGGAAATCTGTCCCGCGGTCACGAGCGGGTTTGCCACAGCCATAAGACCGCCGGCAAGCGCCACTCCGCAGTATACCAGAGAGTTCACAAATCTCGTTGAAGGGTTGGTTATCGAGGAGTAGAAGACGGCGCGCGTCGCCGTTTTGCGGTATTCCTCGTTCAGCCGGTCAAAATCGGCGGCTATCGCATCCTCGCGCGAGTATGCCTTTACGACCAGACCGCCGGAAACGCTTTCGTCTATGACTGAGGTCTGCTTTGCCGCGAGCGTTGACTGCTCATGGAAGAGCGAGAAGGTACGCTTTGATATGAATGCCGCCACAAGCATCGAGAGCGGCGTCAGAAGCGCGACAACGAGCGCGACCGTATAGTTTATCACGATCATGAAAACGAGCGTAACGATGATCGACAGGGCGCTGGAGTAAAGCTCGGTGATACCGGTGACAAGTCCCTCCGACATTCTGTCAACATCCGCGATCATGCGGCTGAGGGTATCGCCGGTGCGATGCGAGTCGAGATATGAGAGCGGCAGCTTTTCGATCTTTCTTATGCAGTCTGCGCGTATATCACGTGTGACTGCGGCGCCGAGACGAAGCCCGGCAAGGCGCACGAGCCAGTCAAACACTGCGCTGAGCAGTGCAAGCAGGGGGATGATGGTCAGTATTTTCAGTATACCCGCCATATCCACGTTGCCGGCTCCGACGGCAAGGTCGATGGCGTCTCCGACCAGCACGGGAATGAAATGCGCGGCAACTATCGACACGCCGGCAAGTATAAATGCGCCTGCGGCTATCGGGATAAGCGGCTTGCAGTATTTAAGGAGGCGTGTCAGCGCACGACGGCGCGCCTCGGGCGAGAGCTTTTCTTTTTTCTTAGCCATTGACAGCCACCTCCTTGCCGTTTTCCTCATCAGAGCCGTACTGAGAGATATATATCTCCCGGTAGACCTCGCAATTTTTAAGAAGCTCGTCATGTGTACCGATGCCGGCAGGCTTGCCGTCCTCAAGCACGATTATTTTATCCGCATTCATGACAGATGCGGGACGCTGTGTAACAATAAAGGTCGCGGGACGGTACTCTGACGCCGCAATATTGCTTCTGAGCTTCAGGTCCGTGGCGTAATCCAGCGCGGAGAAGCTGTCGTCAAGTATCAGCACATGGGGCTTGCGGATAAGCGCGCGGGCAATGGTAAGTCTTTGCCGCTGACCGCCGGAGAAGTTTCTGCCTCCCTGCTCCACAGGAGCATCGAAGGATTCGTCGCCGCGGCTTTTGTCTGTCACAAAGTCAAGAGCGCATGCCTCGTCAAGCGCGCGGCGCATATCGTCGTCGGTAGCATCGGGCTTGCCCCAAAGCAGATTGGAGCGCACGGTCCCCGTGAACATCAGCGCCGACTGCGGGACGATGGCTATTTTATTCCGCAATGCGCGCGGAGCATACTCGGCGGCGTCAACACCGTCGATCAGTATCTTACCGTCGGTCGGATCGTAAAAGCGCGGTATGAGATTGATAAGCGTGGATTTTCCCGAGCCGGTACCGCCGAGAATGCCCACGGTCTCGCCCGGCATCACCTTGAAGGACAGACCGTCAAGCGAATCCGCTCCCGCGCCACGGTATGCAAACGAAACGTTGCGGAACTCAACGGCGGGCGCGCCCGGAACAGCTTCGGGACAGGGCGTATCCGAGCCGTCCTCGGCGGGAAGCTCAAGCGCGGCGGAAATACGGCGGGCGCATGCCGCGGCACGCGAAAGAGTAACGATGAGGTTGGCGAGCTTTACAAGCTCGGTAAGGATCTGCGCCATGTAATTGTAAAGCGCGATAAGCTCGCCCTGCGTCAGCCTGCCGGAATCAACGGCGGGAGCGCCGATCTTTACCAGAAGGATTATCCATATGTTGACGATAACGTATGTCATCGGATTCAGAAGCGCCGATATCCTGCCCGCAAACAGCGACGAACGGGTGTATTCGGCGTTCTGAGCGTCAAAATGCTCTATGTCCTCATTTTCATGTCTGAAGGCGCGGATAACGCGAGTGCCGCGCAGGTTGTCACGCGCG
>CAUABN010000260.1:0-2894 GCA_958427275.1 uncultured Anaerotruncus sp. | reverse complement strand
CGTGTGCGAGGCGCTTGACCTCGGTACAACTGCCAAAGTCGCAGAGCGGCTGGATGCAGATGAGAAGGGTATGAATCAGATTCACACCCCTGGTGGGATGCAGAGCGTTACCGTCATCAACGAATCCGGTCTATACAGCGTTATCCTGCGCAGCGACAAACCGAAAGCCAAGACTTTTCGCAAATGGGTAACATCCGAGGTGTTGCCGGCGATAAGGCGCGAGGGCGCCTATGTGCTGCCGCTCGCGTCGGGGGACAGCACCGCGCCGCTGAGGACGCTCACGCCGGACGATTACCTTGCGGCGGCGCGTCTCATAGCCGGGTGCCGTCCCGACCGGTTGATGATAGTCATCGACACCCTTGAGCGCGGCGGCTGGGACCTCGGTAACGCAAGATCGCGGCTGCCTGCCGTCGGAAGCACCGCCGACATAGCCGAGCGCATCACGGCGGCGCGCGACCGCTACCGGCTCAGCTACAACTACATAGCGGCGCATACGGGCATCTCGCCGCAGACGATATGCGCCTACGCCGAGGGACGGCGTTACCCGCGTCCGGACAGATACGAACTCATATGCGAGTGCATCTCGGACGCATGCGAAGCGATAGATGAGATAATGACCATAGAAGGAGATGAAAACGATGGAAATGCTTGAAGTTCTCAAGGCTCTTAAGGAGCTGGGAGTCATACAGACCACACAGGGCAGTGCGTCCGCGGCGGAGCAAAAGCCCGCGGAGCCTGTGTGCTACACCGCCGAGGATATCCGCCGGCGCTACGGCATCGGCATAAACGGCGCGCGGGCGGTCATACGTTCGATACGCCACGTCAACGGCGGGCTTGCGCTCGGTGAAAAGGTTCTGCCCTCGGAATTACGCTACTGGGAAGAAAACCGCGGGCGCGCGCCGCAGGAGGTGCCGAGATGAACGAAATGACGGTGCGTGAGATCGATTTTGCCCTTGCCGTGCTGCCCTACATAGGCGCGGCGCTCGTCGCCGTATGCGCAGCGGTGGCGCTTTGGCGCATCCTGCTCGCGGTGGCGGAGTTCATTGCGGACGAACGCCGCTTCGTGGCGTGGAGGATCGAAAATGCGTACAGCCTGCGGCAGATACGCGGAAGGCGGAAAAGAAGATGACGATGCATCCCGCCGAACTGAACGCGATAAACCCCTGCCGCGGATGCGCCGAGCGGCGGGTGGGCTGTCATGCGGCGTGCGAACGCCGCCGCGAGTGGGCGGCAAAATGGGCGGCGTGCTGCGAGCACCGCCGCCGCGGGGAAGCGGACAGAGACGATCCGCACGCGACCGACCCGCACATAGCGGCGGCACTGAGGCGCCGTGGGAGGCGGTCATGACGAGCAACCGAAAGACCGGCACGGCGTTCGAGCGCGAGCTTTGCGGCATCCTTGCCAACCACGGTTTCTGGGCGCACAATTTTGTGCAGTCTGCAGCCGGACAGCCCGCGGACATAATCGCCGTCCGTGCGGGCGCGGCGTATCTGATCGACGCCAAGGACTGCGGGCGCGACCGCTTTGAGCTGCGCCGCGTCGAAGAAAATCAGCGCCGCTCGATGGACCGCTTTGCCGCCTGCGGCAACGGCTGCGGATGGTTCGCCATACGCTTTTCCACCGGCATATACATGCTGTCACGTGATGTGCTGCGGCTCGCGGGCGACCGCGCGGTGAGCCTCGGCACGGACGACATAAAGGACTACGCGGTCCCGCTCGACAAATGGATGACCCGCGCATGATGGGAGGACGCATGAGGACGCTCATTTCAAACAAGATATACATATCCGACCCGACGCCGGAGATCGCGGCGTATTGTCGGGAAAAGCTCGTTATTGCCAATCCCGACTACGAAAAGCGGCGGCGCATGGGCAAGTGGCTCGGAGGAACGCCGCAGCGCCTCGTGCTTTACGAGCGCGACGGCGACACGCTCGCGCTCCCCTTCGGCTGCCTGCGGGAGCTTTTGCCTCTCATAGGCAATGAGGAGATAGAATGCGACTTCCCGGACTACCGGCGCGTGGACTATCATTGCAACGTCCCGCTTTTTGACTACCAAGAACCCGCCGTGGATGAGCTCATGCGGCAGAAATTCGGCATACTCGAAAGCCCTGCGGGGAGCGGGAAAACGCAGATGGGCGTTGCGCTCATCGCCCGCCTCGGCTGCAAAACGCTGTGGCTCACGCATACCGCCGACCTTTTGCGGCAAAGCATGGAGCGCGCGGCTATGTATATGGATCCCGCGCTTTTCGGTACGATAACCGCCGGGAAGGTGGATATAGGCGCGGGCGTGACCTTTGCGACCGTGCAGACGCTCGCGGCGCAGGACCTCAGCCGGTTCAGATACGCCTTTGACGCCGTGATAGTGGACGAATGCCACCATCTTTCCGGCACGCCGACGATGCTACGTCAGTTCTCGGCGGTCGTGGGCGCGCTCGCCTGCCGCCATAAGTACGGACTGACCGCAACGCTCCACCGCGCGGACAAGCTCGAACGCACCGTGTGCGACTTCCTCGGCGCCGTGGCGTACAGCGTGCCCGCCTCGGCGGTCGACGGCAGGATAATGAGCGTGACGGTGCAGGAGCATCCGACGGGCATCGACATCGGCGACGAGTGCCTTGACACCGACGGCACGATAATATACAGCCGGCTCGTGAGCTATCTTTCCGGGAGCGCCGCCCGCAACCGACTTATCGCCGACGATCTGGCGGCGAACGCGGGGCATTATAATCTGATACTTTCCGACCGCGTGGAGCATCTGCGGACGCTCTGCGACATGCTGCCGGAGAATATACGCCCGCTCGCCGCCGTCATAGACGGCAAAATGCAGTCCAAGAGGGCAAAGGCGGAGCGCGGAGCGGTGATAGAGGATATGCGGCAGGGTCGCAGACGATACC
>CAUABN010000259.1:0-2906 GCA_958427275.1 uncultured Anaerotruncus sp. | reverse complement strand
GTTAAAAAAATCATTTTGAGTTTTTTAACACCCCTTTTTTATTCCGAATTACTTCTTTATAGCGGCAAGAATGTCGCTGAGGAGCTTTTCCTGGTGGAGAAGCGACTCACGCAGCTTCTTGTTTTCGGCTTCGAGAGCGGCGGCTGCCTCATCGGCTGCCTTCTTTTCTTTCTCTGCCTTTTCGGCGGCTGCCTTGTCTGCTGCTTCCTTTGCGGCTATCTGACGTGCATAGATCGCGGTTTCAGCCTTGGAGAATGAGCGCACGATGATGAATATCACGAGCGCGATGATAAGGAAGTCGAGAATGGTCTGGAGCCATGTGCCCCAAAGAATGGCGACCTCGGGAGTGACAACGGTCACGCCGTCCTCGGCGATAACAGCGGGGGTGATGACTGTCTTGAAGGTGTCAAGGCTGCCTTCCTTCATGAAGATACCGATAAAGGGGTTGATGATGTAGGTCACAAGACCGGAAACGATCTTGTTGAACGCACCGCCGACCACAACGGCGACCGCAAGATCGAGCACGTTGCCGCGCATGATGAATTTACGGAAGTCTGACCAAAATCCGGACTTCTTTTCTTTTTTAATTTTTGCCATAAGAACCTCCGGGCAATTCAATGATGATGATTAAATTATAGTTAAATATGAGCGGCGTGTCAAGTGTTTTTTGAAAAAACGTGTCAAAAATCAGTCGGGCTATCGAGCGCGACTATCTTTACGTTGCCGGATACAGTCGAAAAGTCGAGCTTCAGCGAGCCGTCGCCGCAGGTGTAGTGCGAGCCGTCGGGCTTCAGGCTGAAATCAGACGAAAACTCTCCGCTCACCGTTTTGAATTTGGCATCGAACCCGGCACCCGCTGTGATGCCAAGCGTTACGGAGCCGGAGACGGAATCAAAGTCCGCTTCCGTGAGATAGCCGTGTGCCATTATCTTTACAGGACCGCTCGTCGTTCCGACCTTGAGCTTTGCTTTTGATGCAAGCGTCAACAAGGCGTTGCCCGATACGGTACCGAGCTTTACATCGCCGGCTTTGCCCGATACGCTGCATTCGATATCGCCTGACACCGTTTCGAGCGAGACGCTTTCCGATGCATCCACGCCGAGCGCACGTATCCTGCCGGATACTGTTTCAATATCTATATCGTCCGCAGCTATCTTTTCCGCGCGGATCGACGCCGACACTGTTTTTATCTCTATCTCATCGTACCGAGTCGCAGCGGGCAGATTTATGGTGAGCTTTTTGGAAAGCGCGTCGAGCGTAAAGTTTCCCGAGGCTGTAAAACGCACATAAAGCGTTTCGCCGTCGAGGTAATAATGCATACGCGTACGTGTGTCGAGAGTGCTTGTGCTGTCTTCGTAAAGCTCTATCGCATCACCGAACGCCTGACCGAAGGTCACGCTTCCGGCAGTCCAGTAGATGCAGATCTTTTTTACGTTGACGGCTATCTTCACTCCGTCGGGCGCAACGGGAGTGTACCTGTCGGCGTTTTCATATTTTTCAGCGCGGCTACCCGGCATGTTTGTGCCGCTGCAAGCCGCAAGCAGCGGGGCGCAGAGGATGATCACCGCCGCGATCGATATCATTCTGAATATGATCTTTTTCATGATAAACAGTTGCCTTTTATTGTTTCCGATCGTATTTTATCTCCGCTTCATGCTCGCGGAAAAAGTCGTACCACAGCCGCACGCTGGCAACATCGTACCAGCGGCATGTGCCGGCAGGGGACATCTCGAGGTTGTAAACGAGCGCGTCCTTCATTGCGAGCAGGAACGGCGAATGCGTTGAGATTATGAACTGGCAGTTGTAAAACCGCGCCGAGTCGGTTATAAAATCCGCGAGCTTTTTCTGAAGCGCGGCGGAAAGACTGTTTTCCGGCTCGTCGAGCAGATAAAGCGCATTGTCGCGAATCTCCTGCGTAAAATATGTAAACGCGCTCTCGCCGTTTGACTGGGTGTTCAGATTTTTCGGGAGCGAGCGGCCGACATACTGCGATTTCGTCATTCTCCGTGCGTCGTTGCGGCGCTTCAGCTCGTCGTAGTCATCGAGCGAGGAGAGACGGTAGTTGCGGCTGCCAAGGTTCCCATCGTTGTATTCAATGAAAAGATCCTCGCGCCTGCGGTCTATGGCTGCGTTCAGCGAGCGGATGTCGAGAAGAAAATCAAATACATCGTCGCTCGTTATTATGCGGCTGGTGTCGGGCAGACGCCTGCCGAACGTCAGCTCGGCAGAACACAGCTTGAGATAATCCTCGTAGTACGGCGTGTAGTTGAAGGGGGAGCGCCGCATAACGCCGAGCTTTTCCGCTATTATGTTCAGCAGTGTTGATTTTCCGCAGCCGTTGCCGCCGCATATGATCGTTATGTTTTCAAACTCGATCGTGCGCAGCTTTTTCCACGTGAATATATTGAACGGGTAGATGCTGTTCGAATAGCACGTCATGTCCGCCTTTGTGAGCTTCTTGCGCTCGAGGATGAAATCCTCCTCCTGCTTGAACGATGCTATACTGAAGCTGTCGATGTATTTCATGGATGCACCACCTTGTATCGTTTTTATCCGCTAATATTATACCATTCGCACACAGAAGTGTCAACCCGGGCGGTAAAAACGCGCAAATAATCGTAATAAAAATAAAATTCCCTGTTGACAAACCGCCGCCTTCGTAGTATAATGTGTAAAGTGATTTGCTTTACACTGCTTTGCGGCAGTCGGGAAGGATATTTGCCGTGTTTGAAAAGAATCTTGAACTTGGTTATCTGCTTGATTTTTACGGCGAGCTTCTCAGCGAGCACCGCCGTGAAGCAATGAATTATTACTATAATGACGATATGTCTCTTGCCGAGATAGCGTCGGTGCTCGGCATCACACGTCAGGGCGTGAGAGATCTGATAAAAAAAGCGGGTGATGAG
>CAUABN010000258.1:0-2909 GCA_958427275.1 uncultured Anaerotruncus sp. | reverse complement strand
ATGTAGGTAAGGGCGATCTCGACGCGCTTCTGATTAGGAATATCAACACCAGCTATACGAGCCATTCTGTTTGATCCTTTCTTCTACTGTGTGTTAGCTTAACCCTGACGCTGTTTGTGCTTGGGGTTTTCGCATATGACCATTACACGGCCATGTCTTTTGATGATCTTGCATTTCTCGCAGATCTTCTTAACGGATGGCTTTACTTTCATTTATCTGACCATACCTTTCTGATTTTTTGCAACGAACGATATCATTTCGCGCGCCAGGTTATGCGCCCCTTGGTGAGGTCATAAACCGATACCTCGACCGTAACGCGGTCGCCCGGCAGAATTCTGATATAGTTCATCCGCAGCTTACCCGAAATGTGTGCGGTCACTATATGACCGTTCGGGAGCTGCACCTTGAATACCGTATTCGGCAGTGCGTCGATAACGGTACCTTCAAACTCGATTACATCATCCTTCGGCAAGTTACTATCCTCCTCTTGGTTATCAGACGACCGTCAGTATCACGGGTCCGTCCTCGGTGAGAGCCACCGAATTCTCGTAATGCGCCGAGAGAGTGCCGTCGGCGGTTTTTACCGTCCAGCCGTCGCTCATTTCACGCACCTCGGGACGTCCCATGTTTACCATAGGCTCTATCGCAAGCGTCATGCCGGTGCAAAGACGCACACCGCGCCCTGCCGTTCCGAAATTCGGAACCTCCGGGTCCTCGTGAAGCTCATGCCCCACTCCGTGACCCACATATCTGCGCACCACGGAAAAACCAGCCGCCTCAACGCAGCTCTGGACTGCATGACCGATGTCTCCGATGCGGTTTCCTTCGCGGAACTGTTCAACTCCGCAGTGGAAGCTGCGCTCGGTCACCTCGATCAGCTTTTTTACGTCCTCGCTTACACGTCCGACCGGCACTGTGCGCGCCATATCCCCGGTATAACCGCGGAAGAACGCTCCAACGTCGATCTTTACGATATCTCCCTCAAAAAGAATCTTCTTTTTTGAAGGGATGCCGTGTATTACTTCATCGTTAAGACTGATGCATGCGCTGCCGGGAAAGCCGCCGTAACCGAGAAATGTCGGCTGGGCGCCGTGGCTCTCGATATAATGGCGGATGACCCGGTCGATCTCCAATGTGCTTACGCCTTCACGAATCACCTCGATTGCCGCCTGCATTGCCTCGGCGGTGATCCTGCATGCGTTTCGCATTTCGGCTATCTGTTCTTTGTTTTTTAACGGAATCATATTACTTGCCCACCGAAGCCAATGCTTTTTCCACAAGAGCGGTCGTATCCTCGACCTTCTCCTGTCCCTCTACGCGGATAAGAAGTCCGCGGCGATCGTAAAATTCAAGGAGTGGCTCGGTCTGTGCATGATAGGTCTCAAGGCGCTTTGCGACCGTCTCGGCGGCATCGTCGTTACGGATGATAAGCGGCTTGCCGCACTTGTCGCATTTGCCCTCTTCCTTCGGGGGAAGATACTCGGTATGATAGGACATTCCGCATTCGCAGACGCGGCGTCCGCTCATACGGCGGATGATCTTTTCGTCGCTGACCTCTATCGAAAGTACAGCGTCGATATGCACGCCCATGCTCTCAAGCGCTTCCGCCTGAGCGATGGTACGCGGAAAACCGTCAAGGATGAAGCCGCGGCGGCAATCGTCGGAGAGCAGATAGTCTCTTACTATGCCTTTCACTACCTCGTCGGTCACGAGGGCGCCGGCGTCCATAAAGGACTTTGCCTTAACGCCCAGTTCCGTACCCGCCTTAATGGCTCCGCGAAGGATCTGCCCCGTCGATATGGCGGGGATACCTTCTCTTTTGGAGATAAGTTCAGACTGCGTGCCCTTGCCCGCTCCGGGGGCTCCCATTATAATTAAATTCATAACGTTCCTCCGTATGCCTGGCGGTTGGCAATCAACCGAAAATTCCTCTTGACTTTGAGCCGCCGTAGTTGCGAAGGGCAACCTGCGCCTCAAGATCATGTACGGTCTCAATTGCAACGCCGACAATAATGAGCAGCGAGTTGCCGCCGAACGCGAGATTGGAAATCGGGAAGCCCGAAGAAATGTGCGCGTCCTGAAGCAGGCTGTTGATTATTGTAACGAGCATGGGAAGTCCCGCAACTATGCAAAGGAAGATAGCACCGATGATGGTTACTCTGTTGAGTATTTTGCTGATATAGTTGACGGTAGGTCTGCCCGAACGGATGCCGGGGATAGAACCGCCGTTCTGCTGAATGTTGTTTGCAACCTCAACTACATTGAAGGATATCATGATGTAGAAGAAGGAGAAAGCAACAATGAGTACGAGATAGATGAGCAGGTAGAGCCAGGTGTCATAGCTGAACCACTCGGAGATCTTTACAAGGACCTTGCTCTTGGGGAAGAAGCCTGCAAGAGTCGCCGGGATCGATGCGATGGAGCTGGCAAAGATAACAGGCATAACGCCCGCCATGTTCATCTTGAGAGGCAGATTGGATGACTGTCCGCCATACATCTTGCGTCCGACCACGCGCTTTGCATACTGCACGGGTATTCTTCTTTCGGATTCGGTGAACCAGACGATGAATACGATGATAGCAAACGTAATGATGATGGTAAGGATGGAGAAGATGAGTCCGACCCAGCTGAAGCCGCCGAAGCCGCCAGCTGTAAAGGTCATGGTCCAGATCTCGGAAATGAGAGCGGGCACGCCGGATACGATGTTGGCAAAGAGTATCATGGAGATACCGTTGCCGATACCGTACTGGTTGACCTTTTCGGAAAGCCACATGATAAGTGATGCGCCGCCGCAATAGCAGGCAACGATAACCATCTTGGCGAACCAGTTAGCGCCGTCCACGAGCCAGTTGTTGGCATCAAGCAACGTCATATAGCCGTAAGCGGTTATGAGCGCCAGTGCGACAGTG
>CAUABN010000257.1:0-2929 GCA_958427275.1 uncultured Anaerotruncus sp. | reverse complement strand
CGAGCTTCTCAGCTACATCACGACCATCAACAAGGAGATTACACGTAAGCGCGCCGAGTTCGGTCTGCCCACTCTTGAGATAGGTCAGACGCTCGCCGGTCTGCGCCGCGATCAGATCAACGAGGCGCTTGAGAGCCTCGGCTCCTCCGCTTCCGCCTACACCGCGCAGATCGATGCGCTGAAGAAGGCTATGGAGGATATCCCCACCTACTCTACCTACTGCGAGGATGTTTACATCGACGCACTGAGATCGGCAGGAGCCGCTCTCGGAGCAGCTGACGCCAACCTCTTCGGCGACATCGCCAAGAAGGTCACCGAATGTGCCGACGCGCTCAAGTCCTACCAGGCATCCTACCCCGCCACAACCGGAACGACGATCTATTGATCGCCGCGTAAAAAATTCTAAGTAAGGAGAAAACAGCACATGTCTCAGCAAACAGCGCAGACTGCAAAAGAAGCGCCGAAGAAGGCTGTCGCCAAAAAGGATATGAGCCGTGCGGCGTGGACATGGAAGGAAATGAAGCGCAACTGGGCAGCTTACATAATGGTAGCCCCCTTCATGATCGTCTTTACCCTGTTCACCGTAGTGCCGGTCCTGCTTTCGATAGTGGTCAGCTTTACCGACTTCAATATCCTGCAGATGCCCAACTTCGTATTCTTAGATAACTACATCCGGCTTTTCCTTGACGATGATATCTTCCTGCTTGCCTGCAAGAACACATTCATCTTCGCGGTCATAGTCGGTCCGGCGTCATATCTCATGTCGCTGCTCGTTGCATGGTTCATCAACGAGCTGTCCCCCAAGATCCGCGCCATCGTTACACTTGTTTTCTACGCACCGTCCATTTCGGGTCAGGTTTACCTCATCTGGGGTACGCTTTTCTCGGGCGACTCCTACGGCTGGGCAAACGCCGTACTGCTTGAGCTGGGTCTTACGACCGAGGCGATCCAGTTCTTCGAAAACAAGAAGTACATAATGCCCCTTTGTATCGTGGTCGCTCTCTGGACCTCGCTCGGTACCTCGTTCCTTTCCTTCATCGCCGGTCTTCAGGGCGTCGATCATTCGCTTTACGAAGCGGCGGCGGTTGACGGAATACGCAACCGTTGGCAGGAGCTTTGGTACGTAACACTTCCGTCCATGAAGCCTCAGCTCATGTTCGGTGCTATCATGTCGATAACCTCGTCGTTCGGCTTCGGCGGCGTCGTTGACGCACTTTGCGGTAACCCCTCGACAGACTACTGTGCATGGACGATAGTTCATCACCTCAACGACTACGGCGGATCCCGTTTTGAAACGGGTTATTCGTCCGCGATAGCGGTGGTTCTCTTCATTATAATGATAGGAGCCAACACGCTGGTCAAGAAAATGATATCAAAGGTGGGACAGTAATATGGCAAGACTCAGAACAAGAAAGCATAAAGTTGTCCTTAACCGTTCGGTCGGAGGCGACCTCGGTATCACCATCATGCTCACGCTGCTCGGCATATTCATGTTCCTGCCGATGTATTACGTGGTCATTCAGTCATTCAAGCCCCTTGACGAGCTTTGGATGTTCCCGCCCAAATTCATCGTTATAAGGCCGACAGGCTCCAACTACAAGGATCTGTTCACGCTGATGAACGACTCATGGGTCCCGTTCTCCCGCTACATCTTCAACACCGTTTTCGTATCGGTCGTGGGAACCCTCGGCAACCTGTTCTTCGCATCTCTTGCGGCTTACGCAATGGCAAAGATCAAGTTCCCGGGCGGCAAAGTAATGTTCAAGTCGGTAAGAACCTCGCTCATGTTCCACAAGACCGTTACCGCGGTCACCAACTTCCTTACGATGAGTGTCCTCGGTATGATCGATACCTACTGGGCAAAGATAATACCTGCATGGGGCGCGACCCTCGGTCTTTACCTCATGAAGCAGTTCATGGATACCCACGTAAACAACTCGGTGCTTGAATCCGCAAGACTTGACGGCGCGGGCGAATTCCGTTCCTTCTGGCTCATCGCAATGCCGATGGTAAAGCCCGCGTGGCTGACGCTTATCGTGTACTGCTTCCAGGATCTGTGGAACGCCGGTTCGTCGATTTACATTCACTCCGAGCAGCTTAAATCCTTCAACTACGCTATCGGTCAGATAACCGCCGGCGGTATCAAGCGTGCGGGCGCCAGCGCCGCCGCAACGGTAATAATGATGCTCGTACCTATCACGGTATTTATCATCACACAGTCGAACATCATCGAAACGATGGGCTCGAGCGGCATGAAAGACTAAGGAGGCAGTCAATGAACAAAAAAAGACGTATCATAGCGGCTGCGGCTCTCCTTGTCGCACTGCTCACACTTATGGCGGTCCCCGCCGGGGCGGTGAAGTCTTATCAGACCTACACCTACTCCTCCACGGGCTTCCCTCTTTACTCGCCGGATGCCTACACTCCGGTAATGACGGTCGATTCCGCCTACATCGGACTTGACTCCAAAAAGGGTCTTGACGACCCCCGCGACCTGTTTGTTGACGATCAGGACAATATCTACATTGCCGACGCCGCGAACAACCGTATAGTGGTGCTTGACAGATACTACAAGCTCAAGTTCATTATTTCGGATTTCACCAACGAGCAGGGCGTTCCGGATAAGTTCACCAACCCCTCCGGCGTGTTTGTGACCAAGGATCGCATCTTCGTGTGCGACACCGACGCGAACCGTATAATCACCTTTGACCGTGAGGGCAACTTCCTCGCGATCATCCCCGAGCCTGAGGATGAGATCCTTGACGACGATTCGGTGTATAAGCCGATAGCTCTTGCGGTCGATGATTACAACAGACTCTACGTTGTATCCTCCACCACCTATCAGGGTATCATCGTCATGTCCGACACCGGTGAGTTTATCTGCATCATCGGTGCGCAGAAGGTCGCCATCTCCGCATGGGATAAGGTA
>CAUABN010000256.1:0-2939 GCA_958427275.1 uncultured Anaerotruncus sp. | reverse complement strand
ATGTTCATGATCGCGGACGGCGTTATACCCTCCAACGAGGGACGCGGATATGTTCTGCGCCGTATAATCCGCCGTGCATCCCGCCATGGTAAGCTCCTCGGCATCGACCGTGAGTTCCTTACCGACGTGCTTGCCGTCGCCATCGGCGAAAACGACAAGGCTTACCCCGAGCTTGATGCAAAGCGCGACTATATCATGAAGGTCATCTCTATCGAAGAGCAACGCTTCCACGCCACCATCGACGCGGGACTTGACATTCTCTCCGGCATGATAGCATACGCCAAGAAGAAGCACGAAAGCCTTCTTTCCGGCGACAGCGTGTTCAAGCTCTACGACACATACGGCTTCCCCATAGACCTCACGCGCGAGATCGCCGAGGAAGCGGGACTTGAGGTGGACGACGAGGGCTTTAAGGCTCTTATGCTTGAACAGCGCAACCGCGCACGCGCCGCACGCGGCAACGTGGGCGGCTGGGATGCCTCTCAGAAGGATCTGCTTTCCGGTCTGCCCCAGACCGAATTCACCGGTTACACCGAATACGGGACCGACGCAAAGGTAGTTGCGATAATCGCGGACGAAATGCTTTGCGAGGAGGTCACGGAGGGTGACTTTACGCTCGTGCTTGACCGCACCCCCTTCTACGGTGAGGGCGGCGGACAGGTCGGCGACAGCGGCATCATCAGCGCCGACGACCTGCAGATAGCAGTGAACGACACAAAAAAGACCGACGGTGTTTACCTGCACCTTTGCACTCTCTGCCGCGGCGTTGTCCGCGTAGGAGACACCGTGCGTGCGGAAATAAATGCGACACGCCGCGAGGCGATACGCCGCAACCACTCGGCGCTCCACCTGCTTCAGGGCGAGCTGCGCAAGGTCCTCGGCACGCATGTTGAGCAGGCCGGCTCGTATGTTGACGAGTTTCGCGGACGCTTTGACTTTACTCACTTCTCAGCCGTTGAGCCTGAGGAGCTTCGCAAGGTAGAGGATCTTGTAAATGCAAGAATCCTTGAAGGCATTCCCGTCAGGACCCTTGTCACCGATATCGACGAGGCGAAAAAGATGGGCGCCATGATGCTCTTCGGCGAAAAATACGGCAAGATCGTGCGCGTTGTCCATATGGGCGAGGATTCCACCGAATTCTGCGGCGGTACGCACGTTGACAACACCGCAAAGATCGGACTTTTCCACATCGTAAGCGAATCCTCCGTAGCCGCCGGCGTGCGCCGCATTGAATGCGTGACCGGATTTGAATCGCTGAAGCAGCTCCGCGAAAAGGATGCTCTGATTGCAGCCACGGCACGTGAGATCAAGGCGCAGAACGCAGACGAGCTTCCGAAACGCGGCGCGGCACTGGTCGCCGAGACCAAGGACCTGAAGCGCGAGATAGAAGCGCTGAATGCAAAGATAGCCTCCTCCAAGCTGGATGCGATAATGTCCGGCTCGGTCGATCTCGGAAAGTACAAGCTCGTCCGCGGTAAGCTCGAAGGCATGAATGTCGCCGCGGCACGCGCACTTGCCGACGATATCAAAGCCGCTCACCCCGACACCGTGGCTCTGCTCGCGGTAGTCTGCGACGGCAAGCTGAACTTTGTCTGCGTAGCCGGCACCGACGCTGTAAAAGCGGGCGCACACGCCGGCAAGCTCGTGTCGGCAGTTGCCGCCGTCGCCGGAGGCAAGGGCGGCGGACGTCCCGACTCCGCAATGGCGGGCGCGCCCGACCTCTCGAAGGTCGATGAAGCGCTTGCATCGGCTGCTGAATAAAACGATAACCCGATAATCGGTCCTCCGACCGGAATAATTAAAGGCACCCTGTTGCCGCGCGACGCGCGGCAACAGGGTGCCTTTGTTTGTATTCAGCACGGTAAAATGATATCCCACCCGGAGGACCGGATGGGATATCTTTTTGTTATTAGTCTGCGGTAAGCCCCGAACGCTCGATGCCCTGTACCAGATATCTCTGACAGAACAGATACATGATAACGAGCGGGAAGATTATCACAAGACCGCATGTATTACGTATTGCCGAGTAATACATGTTTTGTCCGGCGTAGTTCGTTTCAAGGACCTTAGGAATATCGACCATATCCGGCATCAGCTTTATGAGCTTCTTGTTCGTAATGAACAGTGTGGTGTAGAAGTCATCGGTCCACTGCCACGAGAACGCGAACAGGAAGACTGTGATCATCATAGGCACCGAAAGCGGAAGTATGATCTGGATGAAGGTACGGAAAACGCCCGAACCGTCGATGTACGCGGATTCCTCAAGTTCGTCAGGCACGCCGCGGAAGAACTGACGCATCATGAAGATGTAAAGTCCGTTCTTGAAACCAAGTCCGCAGAGGGACATGATGATAAGCGGCCAGAAGGAGTTGTTGAGGTTCATGGCGCCGCTGTCGATAATGCTCTTCACAAAGGCATTCTTGGATGTCTCCGGGAAGATGTTTATCATTGAAAGGATGTTGTTGAGCCATTCAATGTTGCCGACAGTCGCATGTCCCGACAGAAGATGTGTGATACCCAGCACATCAAAGAAGCGGAACTTCATGAAGAGTGAAAGCTGAAGCGTGGGATGAGGTACGATCATCGTAAGCATAACAGCCAGGAACACGTACTTGGAGCCTCTGAATTTGAACTTTGCAAATCCGTAGCCGATAAGGGTACAGACGAAAGTCTGGATGAGAGCGGTCGATCCCGACAGCAGAAGCGTGTTGCGGAATGCCTCCCAGTATCCGTTGGCGAGTATTGCACGGTAGATATCCAGCGTGAAGTGCTTGGGGATAAGTCTTACCGTTACGTCAACGAAATCCTCGGGCGCCATAAACGAACCGGCGATCATCGAGAAGAAGGGGTAAAGTACAATGTAGGAGATACCTACGAGGAGAACGAGTCTGAAAATGTACCAGATGACGTTCATGATGAACGCACCGTTGATGAATTTT
>CAUABN010000255.1:0-2964 GCA_958427275.1 uncultured Anaerotruncus sp. | reverse complement strand
GAGCAGGGACCGCAGGGGCCGGAGCCATGCTCCCAGAAGTTGTCCTCCTTGCCGAGGCGGACTATTCTCTCGGCGGGAATGCCGATCTTGTCGTGCCAGATGGCAAAGGCTTCGTCGTCGTTTTCGTAAATGGAGGGCCAGAGCTTGTCCGCCGGGATCTCCATGACCTCGGTGAGGAACTCCCATGCCCATGTTATCGCCTGTTCCTTGAAGTAATCGCCGAAGGAGAAGTTGCCGAGCATCTCAAAAAAGGTACCGTGGCGTGCGGTGTGACCGACGCGTTCAAGGTCGGGTGTGCGTATGCACTTCTGACATGTGGTAACGCGGCGGCGGGGAGGCTCTTCCTCGCCCGTGAAGTACTTCTTCATCGGCGCCATGCCGGAGTTTATAAGAAGAAGGCTCTTGTCGTTGTGCGGTATAAGAGGGAAGGACGGCAGACGCAGATGTCCTTTTGATTCAAAAAAGGAGAGGTACTTTTCGCGAATGTCGTTTAAAGATGTCCATTCCATAGTGATTTGCCCTTTCGGATCGAGAATTGCGAATATTTCGCCTTATAACCAAGTTATTATATCACGCAAAAAGACAAATGTCAATATAAATATTCTTCAAATAAATATATCCGACTGTGTGTGGCGGTCATACCGCGCCGCGGGATGCAATATAATTTATCAGTGGACGGGCAGTGCGCGGAGGGAGTGGTTTGAAATGCCGGTGGAAATTCCGGACGCCGTGTGGACGTCGGTATATGAACGCGGAATACCCGCGGCGGTGGCGGATATACTTCCCGCGCGCGTCCGCGGTGATGTTGTGGCGGTGGCGGCGGGACTTTGCGGGATTGAGGAGGTGCGGCTGCATACCGGACGGCGCATCACTCTTACCGCCTCGGGGGACGTATCCCGCGCGGAAGGACGAAGCCTGAACCATCCGACGCCCGCCGTGCTTTCACAGGCGGAAATGGACGGTGTGCTGACGCTTTTGTGCGGCGGGTCGCTTTACGCCTGCCGCGACACGATAGTGCGCGGGTATGTGACATATCGCGGCGGATACCGCGTCGGAGTCTGCGGCTCGGCGGCGGTGGCCGGCGGCAGCATCGTCGGGATCGGGGATGTCAGCACGCTGGCGATCCGCATCCCGCACACCTCGCCGCCGGTCGGAGCGGAAATATGCAGGCTTATCTCGGATATGTCATATACGCGCGGCGTGCTGATATACGCGCCGCCGGGTGTGGGAAAAACAACGCTTGTGCGTTCGGTCGCGGCGCGACTTGCGGCGGGGCGGGACGCACACCGCGTGGCGGTGGTCGATGAACGCGGCGAGCTTGCGCCGGGACTTGGCGGTGTGGGGCTTTGCGTGGATATACTTGCGGGTTATCCCAAGGCGCGCGGGATCGAGATAGCGGCGCGCACGCTCGGCGCCGAGGTGGTGATAACCGATGAGATCGGCGCGCGCGAGGACGCCGACGCGGTAGCGGCGGCGCAGGGCTGTGGCGTTCCGCTGATAGCGACAACGCATGCCGGTGATATCCGCGAGCTTATGCACCGTCCCGGGATAGCTCTCCTGCACGCGACGGGAGCATTCGGCGCATATGTCGGCATCCGCCGCGCACGCGGCAGATTCGATTATATTTACGATATAACGCCGTGGGAGAAGGCTGATGATAGCTAAGTTTGTGGGAGCCGCCGTTGTAGCGGCGTGTCTTGGCGGCGCGTGTATCGAGGCGCGGCGGCATGACGCCGCCGCGCTTGCCCGGATAGACGGTTTTATGCGTCTTATCGCATTTGCGCGCAGTGAGGTGGATTGCTTTCTCACCCCGCAGGGGCGTATCCTTGAAAAGTGCGGTGCGCGTATGCTTGCCGACTGCGGCTGGCAGGGCGGCGCTCCGCCCGAGGATCTTATGTCGCTTGCCGAATGCGCACGCTCCGGTCTTGAGGCGGAGGCATGGCGCGTGATAGCGCCCTTCTGCGCTTCCTTCGGGCGCGGCTTCCGCGAGGAACAGCTTCGCCTTTGCGATGCCTGTCTTTCCTCGCTCGGCACAGTGCGGGCAAGGCTTGAGGCAGAGTTGCCGCGCCGCCGTCGCGCCTCTCTTTCGATAGTCATATCAGCCGCGGCAGCGGCAGCGCTGATACTCTTCTGAAACGTATGGTACAAAGCGAGGATGATCTAAATATGGATATAACCCTGATACTCAAAATCGCCGGGGTCGGCTTGCTTGTGGCGGCATCGGCTCAGATACTTTCAAAATCCGGGCGCGACGAGCAGGCAACGCTTGTCACGGTCGCCGGCATTGTGGTCGTGCTTATGATGCTGATCGGAGAGGTCGGCAGGCTGTTCACATCGGTACGCGGGATATTCGGGCTTTAGGTCATGGATACGCTTAAAATGTGCGGAGTGGCGCTTATAGCGTCCTTTGCCGCAATGCTTTTGCGCGAGGTAAGGCGGGATCTGGATATCCCCGTGCGCATTGCCGCCGCGGTATTGCTCCTCGGTGCGGGCGTGGCGATGGCGGCGCCGCTTGCCGCATATCTCGGCGGCGACGCCGGCGCGGCGCTTGGGGATGACATGGAGGTCCTTGTGCGCGCGCTTGCCGTGGCGCTTGCGGTAAAACTGGCTGCCGATATATGCCGTGAATGCGGTGCGGCGGGCGTCGGATCGGCGCTTGAAACGGTCGGAAAAATAGAGGTCCTGCTGTTGTCACTGCCGCTTTTTCGCCGCGCGCTTGATATCGTAGGCGACCTTGCGGGGATGTAATGAAAAAATATGGGATAGTGCCGGAGAAAGGAACAGTCATAAAAATGAAAACAAGGCATTGGCTTTTGCGCGCGGTGTTTGTCGCGGCGACGGTCGTTTTTGCGGTGTTTTTTGCTTCGCACCGCGCGTAGGCTGAGGATGAGCTTGACGGCATAGGCGACTTTTACGATGCGAACCCGGATGAGGTCGCAGAGCTGTTGCCGGATGATTTTTTCA
>CAUABN010000254.1:0-2968 GCA_958427275.1 uncultured Anaerotruncus sp. | reverse complement strand
CCGCCACCTCGCCCGCTGTGAGCACCTGCCCGCATATCACAGCGTCGGTCAGCACATATATCTGCTGAAGAAAATAGGATATTATTATCGGCGCGGCATAGCGCAGTATCACCCGCCACGGCGTGCCCGAGGTAAGCTCCACGGGACGCGCGATGCTGCCCGACTTGTTTTTTGATAACGTTTTCATCTGTTTTTTCTCCCCGGAAAAATCACCTTATTATACATTTGCAAATACAAAAAAACAAGTGGACAATTTGAAAAATCTTTTCCCGCAAAATATGCGCTTATATGTGAAAATCATATATGGAGCTGCCCACAGCGATTTATCATGTTATTATTCAGATATTCTATTGCAAAATAAAAAATACATATATTTTTCTCATTTAGGTGTTGACAACGTGTTATGGACATGATATAATTCAATTGTAAATATAGACCATATGTTCGTACCGATACCCGCAGACGCTCACAAGCCCCCCGGGATAACAACGGCGCGCGGAAATTCGGAGTATCCGTATTTCCGCGCGTTTTTCATTCACCGTGCCGCCGATCCTGTGCGGCAGAAAGGACTACCGAAATGAACAAAAAGCTCTTATTATCATTACTTCTTGTATGTATTTTGGCGATCTCATGCTCGTGCGGCAGCAAATCCGCAGTGACGGACGCAGAGCTTGACAGGATCCTTGTGAACCAAAGCTCCAACAATACCGACAGCATCGACGAAAACGCTGTGCGCGAGGTGCAAAAGGTCATATGCAGCAACGAGTTTACATTTGAATACGAAAAAACGGTCACATCCGGCGTATCGCGCAAATCGTCTCTGATATACACCGTGAACGGGGACAAGGAAAAAAAGCTATATATCACACCCGACGGCAAGCTGAGCAAGATAGCCTTTGACTTTGCCGTGATCGACATGCCGGAGGACGGGGACACCGAAAAGATACGCACGCTCGTTGAAGAAAAAATACGCGAACTGGTCGATATTTCCGCATACGCCAACACCGAGATCGATACGAGCGGTAGCGGCTTCGGACTTTCATACTTCAACTCCACAGGCGGGTGCGTGACCGACTGGATGCGCGTATATGTTAACAAGTACGGAGAATTGGCGGTGCTCACGGTAGGGGGAGTCCCGGACGACCTTGACGACTTCACGATAGACGATGAAAAAGTCGAGCGGCTCATAAACGCCAAATACGCCTCGATCTACAACACCCGCAAAACAAAATATATCTCGTACACCGAAACGCCGCGGCGCGGCATCGTCGTGCGTGACGGCGTTACATATGTCGGTTTTGCGGTGTATGCAACATATCGTAAGGATGGCAGCGAACTTTCAGATTTTCTAATAAGGATAATGATACCTCTCGACATGGTAAAGGCGTGAGCTCACGCCGCGGAGCGATCCATGCGGGGCTGTCGCGCACACGCGCGGCAGCCCCTTTTTCAAATTATTATTTTTATTATTTTTTTATTAAACCCGCACAAAGGTATTGCAAACCGAGCCGGGATGGGTTATAATTAATATGGAATATAATTTGCCCGCCGATGCGGGCAGGAAAGGCGCAACGAATGATAAGCAAAGAAATAGGAAAAGAGCTTAACCGCGAAACACGTGAATTCACACGTCTCGGCGACAACGACAACATAATACGCGAGACGCTGCTTGCGGTATATACAGCGCTTGTAGAAAAGGGCTACAACCCGATAAGCCAGATAGTGGGCTATATCCTCTCGGAGGATCCCACATATATCACCAACCACAAAAACGCACGCACGCTCATTACACGCTTTGACCGCGACGAGCTGCTTGAGGCGCTGGTCAAATATTACCTCGGAGTATAAGGCGCCGTATGCACGGTATTGAGTTTATTCCCCTCTCGACAGACTGTCCGCCGGAGGGCAGTTTTGACTGCGCGCTGGCTCTCGGCTGCTTTGACGGCTTTCACACCGCGCACAGACTGATAGCGGATGCCGCCGTTAGCCTTGCCGCGCACAGCGGGACCGTTGCCGGGGCGTTCTGCTTTCGCGAGCCTCCGGCGGCGTTTTTCGGCAGGGACATTCCGATAATAACAGACACGGCTGAAAAATGCCGTCTTTTTGCATCCGCCGGTCTTGATTTCGCCTTTGTAGCCGACTTTGCGGCGGTGCGCGAACTTTCACCCGACGATTTTATGCGCAACGTCCTCGGCGGACATTGCCGTTGCCGCGCCGCCGCGTGCGGGTTCAATTTTTCCTTCGGCAAAAATGCCGCCGGAACGCCCGACGACCTTTGCCATTTTCTCGGCGCAGACCACGTGAGCGTCTTGCCGTCGCTCAATGCGGACGGCGCGCCGGTGAGTTCGAGCCGCATACGCGCGCTGATCGCCGACGGGAGGATAGAAGAGGGCAACCGGCTTCTCGGGCATCCCTTCTCCATCGGCGGCAGTGTCATACACGGCAGAGGCGACGGAAAACGCCTCGGCTTTCCGACTATAAATCAGACGCCAGCGCCGGGGGCGCTTCGTCCGCTTGCGGGCGTTTATGTGAGCGCTGTCAGCCTTTACGAGGGTGGAGCGCTGCTGCCCGCAGTGACAGACGCGGGCGTTGCCCCGACGATGGACAAGACAGGCGTGTTCCGTTATGAAACGCACCTGCTCGACTCTCCCGCCGCATCTCTTTACGGCACGTCGCCGCGTGTATTTCTTTTTCGCCGTCTGCGCGGCGAGCTGAAGTTTGCATCTCCCGAGGCGCTTGTGGCTCAGGTCGCCCGTGACGCCGATGCGGCACGCAGATACTTTGCATCTGCGGAGGACAGCCTCTCCACCGATCAAATATATACGGAAACCGATCATGAAAAACAATAAAACGATCTTTGGCAGACTGCCGCGCTTTTTGGCGGCGGTATTTGCCGTTCTTCTGGCGTTACAGCTCACAGCCGCGGTATACGCCGCCGACGGCGCATCCAAAGCCGCACCGTCGCTCG